>JASEFH010000012.1 GCA_030019205.1 Methanomicrobiales archaeon | reverse complement strand
CCTTCTGCCGGTCCTTCTCCCGGTATCCCTTGAGCAGGAGGGTGCAGATGTTCCAGACGGGCCGATCGGTGTTCTCCTGGATGTGGAACTCGCAGAAGGGGCAGACCGTGATCACCACGTCCGCACCGCTCCTCCGGATGGCCTCGGCCCGCTGCTGTGCGAGCGCCTTCGCCTCCTCGGGGAGACCGGAGCGCACCCCGCCCCCGGCGCCGCAGCACTTGCTGGGCATCTCCTCGAACCGCTCCACCGCCTGTTTCAGGAGCGCCCGCGGCTGCTCGCCGATCCCCTGCCCCCGCAGGAGGTGGCAGGGGTCGTGGTAGGTGGCGACGAGGGGGAGGCGGGCGGGAGGTTCGATCCCGTACTCCGTCAACACCTCGGTGACGTCCTTTACCGCAAACGGCAGCCCCTCGTAGTCGTTCTTCAGGGTGGAGCCGCAGCCGGCGCACATGGTCATCACCGTCTTTATGCCCCGCTTCCGGAACGCCTCGATATTCTTCTGCCGCAGGCTGTCCAGGATGCGGGTCTGGCCGGTGCGGATCAACGGGGAGCCGCAGCAGACCTGGTCGTGGGGCACGATCACGCGGATGCCGTTCCTGCGCATCACCTCGATCATGTCGAGCGCCGTCTCCGGCACCCGCCCGTTGAACATGCAGCCCACGAAGAAGCCGACCTCTCCCCGCACCTCACCGTAGGGCTCGATCACTTCGGGCACCTGCTCGAGGAACGTGGGTCTGGTGCGGGTGATGCTCCGGCCCGTCTCCTCCACCAGGCGGGCGACCTCCTGGTGGCGGGGGAGCGTGAGCCCGCGGCGGTTCGCCGCCTCCCGCAGCTTCTCGATGGCTTTCCCGGGGATCTTGATGCTCTTCGGGCAGACCGCGTAGCACGCCCCGCAGGTGGTGCAGGTGAAGAGCCCTTTCTCGATGCTCTCCGCGATCCGGTCCTTCGCGTCCCGGGGATCCAGAGCGAGGCGGAGCTGCTGCCGCATCGCCGCAGGCCCGGCGAACTCCGCCACCGTGAGCGCCGGGCAGGCCGAGACGCAAGCCAGGCACTCGATGCAGTCGCGGAGGGGTTTTATCCGCTCGATATCCTCCTTCGTGAGCGGAACCTCCCCGGCAGGAACCGCGATGGATGCTATCTTCGCGAGCAGGGGCGCAAGATCCACGACGAGGTCCTTCTGGATCGGCAGATCGAGCGGCTCTACGGTCATGCCGTCTGCCGCCTCGCGCATGCACGCGAGAGCCGGAACCCCGTTCACCCGCACGGCGCAGCTCCCGCACTGGCCGCTCCCGCAGCAGTAGCGGTAGGAGAGGGAGGGGTCCTGCTCGTGGATGGCGTGCAGGGCGTGGAGCACCCGCGCCCCCTCGTTCACGTCCACCGTGTAGGTCTGGTAGCGGGGCTCCCGATCCCGCTTCGGGTCGAAGCGGAATACCCGCACCGTGATCGCCCTCATGCCGCCGCCCCCCGCTGCTCGATCCCCCTGCGGGTGAGCGAGACGAACGTGTGCCCGCAGGGGGAGTGCTGCGCGTCCCAGGTCTGGCTGACGTCCTTGCGCACGTGGGCACCGCGGGACTCCCGCCGGAGCAGGGCGCACTGCACGACGAGGAACGCCGTCGTCAGCATGTTCTGGAGCGTGCAGCACTCGATGAGGTTGGCGGGGGAAGCCGCCGAGAGGGGCTCGCCCATGAGCCGCCAGATCTCGGTATCCGCTCGCTGCAGACCCTGTTCCGTGCGGAAGATCCCGGCACCGCTCCACATCGTCCGCTTCAGGTCGCGGGCGACCCTCGCGGGGTTCGCGCTCCCCGAGAGGAACGCATCGAGCCGCCTCTGCTGGCTCTCGACCTGATCCCGGGGTATCCGCCCGTTCCGTTCCGGCTCCCTGCCGGCGAACTCACCGGCACGCTTCCCGAAGACCTGGGTCTCGGCGAGGGCGTTGCCGCCCAGGCGGTTGGCGCCGTGGACGCCGCCGCTCACCTCTCCGCAGGCGAAGAGCCCGGGCACCGTGGTGCGGCACTCGGGCGTGATCCGCAGCCCGCCCATGAAGTGGTGCGCCGTCGGCGCCACCTCCATCGGCTCCCGCCGGATGTCCACGCCGTAGGCGAGGAACTGCTCCAGCATGATCGGGAGCCGCTCCTCGATCCGCCCGGGCGGGAGGTGGGAGACGTCCAGGTACACGCCCCCGTTCTTCGTCCCCCGCCCCTCCAGCACCTCCAGCGCGATCGAGCGGGCGACCACATCCCGCGTGGAGAGCTCCCGGCGCTCCGGGTCGTAGCGCTGCATGAACCGCTCCCCGTGCCGGTTGAGCAGCAGCCCGCCCTCGCCCCGCACCGCCTCGGTGATGAGCCTCCCGCGGGCGTCGTAGGGGTACACGGCCCCGGTCGGGTGGAACTGCACCTCCTCCATGTCGATCAGCTCCGCCCCTGCCCGGTAGCCCAGGGCGTACCCGTCCCCCGTGCCGCTCCCGGAGTTCGTGGATATGTCGTACACCTGGCCGGCTCCCCCTGTCGCCAGGATCGTCGCGTCCGCCTTCACGGCGGAGAGAGAGCCCTGGCCGTCCAGGAGCAGGGCCCCTGCGACGGCACCGTCGTCGACGAGAAGCTCGACAGCGCTCCGCTCCTGCAGCACCGTCACGTCCGAGGAGCGGAGCTGTTCCAGCAGGGTCGTCATGATCTCGTGGCCGGTGCGGTCCCCGGCATAGCAGGTTCGCGGGAACCGCTGCCCTCCGAACGGGCGCTGCGCGATCCGGTTGTCCTCGGCGAAGTCGAAGACCGCTCCCCAGCGGATCAGATCGGCGATTCTCTGCGGCGATTCGTGCACCAGGATCGAGACGAGTTCGGGATCGTTCAGGTAAGCCCCGCCCCGCAGGGTGTCTTCGATATGCAGATCCTCGGAATCGCCGCTGCGGAGGACGGCGTTGTATCCCCCCTCCGCCATCGGCGTGCAGCCTCCCTTCCCCGCGATGGTCTTTGTTACCAGCACCACGTCCCCGTACCGGACGGCCTCCAGGGCTGCACGCACCCCTGCGCCGCCGCTGCCGATGACCAGCACATGGCAGTCGAGAATCTCGTCTAAAAGCATTCTATTATTAAGATACGCTGTATACTTTTATAAAGAAACTGCTGAAGAAAGAGTGGGCCGATATGAGGCTTCTGATGAAATTTGGCGGCACATCGGTTGCCGATGGAGATCGCATCGCCCGCGTCGCGGGCATCGTTGCACCCCGCGTGGAGGAGGGGCACGAGGTCGCCGTCGTGGTCTCGGCCCTGTCCGGAATCACGGACCACCTGATCCGGAACGCGGTCGAGATGGTGCAGTGCAGCGGCAAACCTCCCGTGGACGCCTGCATCCGCTCCCTGCGGGAGCGGCACTTCCAGGCGCTGCGGATCGCCGCGCCGGACCATGCGGATGCCGTGGGGCAGGAGGTCGAGGCGCGCCTGACAACCCTCGAGAACATCCTCTCCGCGGTCTACACGTTAAAAGAGCTGACTCCCCGCTCCCGAGACTACATCATCTCCTTTGGAGAGCGCCTCTCCGCGCCGATCGTATCGGCAGCGCTCCGGCAGCGGGGCATTCCGTCGATAGTGCTGGACGGATGCGAGGCGGGCATTCTCACCACCCCCAACCACGGGGACGCCCTGGCGCTCCCCGCCAGCGACGGGCGCATCAGGCAGAAGGTCCTCCCCCTTCTCTCCCATGCGGTGCCGGTGATCACCGGCTACATGGGCTGCACGGAGAAGGGGATCGTCACCACCCTGGGCCGCAGCGGGTCCGACTACTCGGCGACCATCATCGGTGCGGCGATCGACGCCGACGAGATCTGGATCTGGACGGACGTGGACGGCGTCATGACCTGCGATCCCAGGCTCATTTCGGATGCCCGGGTGCTGCCCACCATCTCCTACCTCGAGGCGATGGAGCTCTCCTACTTCGGCGCCAAGGTGCTCCACCCGCGCTCCCTGGAACCGGCCATGCGCAAGAACATCCCGATCCGGGTGAAGAACACCTTCAACCACAACCATCCCGGCACGACCGTGCTGCGGGACGAGCATCGGGACAAACGGGTGGTGAAGGCTCTCACCATCATCGAGAAGGTGGGACTGATCAACATCACCGGCGTGCAGATGATCGGGCGGCCGGGCGTGGCGAAGTCGCTCCTGTCCGCCCTCGCCGAGAAGGACGTGAACATCCTGATGATCTCCCAGGGCTCGTCCGAGGCGAACATCTCCCTGATCATCGAGGAGGCGCACCTGCCGGTGGCGATCGAGGCCCTCGCCCCCATCCAGAAGAGCGGTATCGTGCGCGAGGTGACCGCCGATCCTGACGTGGTCGCCATCGCCGTGGTCGGCTCGGGCATGGCGGGCACGCCCGGCATCAGCGGACGGATCTTCACCGCCCTCGGGAAGGCGGGCGTGAACGTGATCATGATCTCCCAGGGCTCGTCCGAGGTGAACGTCTCCTTCGTCGTGAAGACCGAGGATGGTCCCCGCGCCCTCCGGGCGCTCCACGACGAGTTCAGGCTCTCGGAGGAGCATGCCGACTGAACACGCACACACGTACCGCGAGGCGGGGGTGGATATCGACCTCGAAGCGGACGCCATCGGCGCCCTCGTCCGCCAGCTCACCTACCGCCGCCGGGGCGACTACGGCATGGTGGGGGAGGTGGGGCACTACGCCGGACTCGTCGATATGGGGGAGCGTGTGCTGGCCCTGACCACCGACGGCGTGGGCACCAAGATGCTCGTTGCCGAACGGCTGCGCAACTGGCGGACAGTCGGGATCGACTGCATCGCCATGAACGTGAACGATCTCTACGTCATGAACGTCGAGCCCGTCGCCTTCGTGGACTACATCGCAGCGGATCGGATCTCCGCCGACGTGATGTCCCAGATCGGGGAGGGGCTCAACGCCGGGGCGAAGCAGGCCAATATCAGCATCGTCGGGGGCGAGACCGCCACCCTGAAGGGGATCGTCAGCGGACTGGACCTGGCGGGGACGTGCCTCGGGATCCAGCTCCGATCGAAGGTGATCGCCGGCGAGAAGATCGTCCCCGGCGACCGCATCGTGGGCGTCCCCTCGAGCGGCATCCACAGCAATGGGCTCACGCTGGCACGCCGCATCGTGGAGGATGGCGGCGGCTACGGGGAGCGGCTCAGAAACGGCAGGACGATCGGCGAGGAGCTGCTGACGCCCACGCGGATCTACAGCGGCGCGCTGGAGGTGACCGAGAACGTTCCGGTGCACGGCATGTGCCACGTCACCGGCGGCGGGCTCCGCAACTTCGCCCGCCTCTCCCGCTACGGATTCTCGATCACCGATCCGCTGGAGCCGCAGCCCATCTTCCGCTGGCTCCAGGAGAGGGGGAACGTCCCCCGCGATGAGATGTACCTCACCTTCAACATGGGCATGGGATTTGCGTTCGTCGTGCCGCCCACCTCCGTCGAGGGCGTTCTGGAGGTCTATCCCGATGCCCGGGTCGTGGGCGCCGTCATCGAGAAGGGAGGGGTCTACCTGCAGGGCAGGGAGATCCGATAGCGGTCACGGTCCACACTCCTCCGCCTCCAGAAGTCTCCTCTCCGCTTTATCCGAGACGATAGCGCTGTTCCCCGTGGGGTCCCGAACGATCAGGGTTATCGGAAGCGCTCCTGCCCGAACCTCGTCGAGATCCAGCAGGAGGTTCGTTGCCCGCTCCCGCTCCTCGCCCTCCGCCCAGGAGAGCACGCCGGCGAGCACGTCCCCCACGCGGTCGAGCACTCCCTCGACGTTGGAGACGAACCCCTGACAGATCGGTCCGGGCTCCACCAGCACGCCGAGCTCCGGGATCTCCAGGTGGCCGCAGGCGCTGCGGATCACGCGGATGGAGAGATCCTCCACCGCCTCCACGCGGACCGCCCACTCCGACGGTTCGTTCTCCTCCAGGATCATCGTATCCGTGTACCGGAAACCGCAGGGGCAGCTTCCGCTGACCAGGAGAACCTTCGAAAAATAGGGTATTTCCTCGGTCTGATATAGGAACTCTATCTCATTTTCACAGATCGGACATCGGCTCTGCAGGACACTCCTCAAGAGAGGCTGCCTCCAATCTTCTCGCGGGAGATCTTCACCGACATCGGAGTGATCACGATGTACTTCTGGTCCCCGAGTCCGACGATGTCCCCGTTCACGTCGCGTGCCACCTCCTTCAAGTCCTTCAGCACGCGTTCGTACGTGATCTTGTCCATCTTGAGGCGGGATATGTCGACGATGACGATGTTGCCGTTGTAGACCTCGTCCTTTACCCGCGGCGTCTCACGGATGTCGGCGATGGATGCGACCTTGACGTACATGGAGGCCGCCTCTTCCCCGGCGGCCCCCTCGAATGCCGCCAGATCGAGCTCCATGTAGTCATCCTCCCCGATGGTGGAGCTTCTGCCGATGATGGTGTCGATCAGTTTACTCATGAAAGAAGGTGTACTGTGAATTTTATTTAATGGTATCTCTATGGCACTCCCTAAATTTCCAGGTTCCAGAGATCATCGCCGACGTAATGGATGTTCCTGGCCATTTTGCCCTTTTCCTGCCGCTGCATTTCAGAAGAATCGTACAGCGCCACCCCGATGGCGAGGGGTTTATCGTGCCGCTCCTCCGCCACCACGACGGGCGCTCCCGCCCGGATATCCTCGGTGAACGAAACGATCCCGGGGCGCATGATGTCCGCTCCCTTGATCACGAAGGGTATCGCGCCCGTGTCGACGATCAGGTGCCTCTGGGGGAACGGGTGCTCGATCGCCCCCCGCAGCGTCGGGAACACCCATCCGCCGTACTCCATCAGGAGAGGTCTCCGCCCGATGAGGTAGAGACGGAACGGCGAATCGGTCTCCGCGACCTCCACGGTATCCGAGCGGAAGAGGTCTGCGCTCTCCCCGATCTGCTCGGCGAGCCGCGTCTGCAGGGAGGCGATCTCCCCCTTGCGGATGGGATGGCGTTTTTTCAGGGTGATTGCAGCCATTTCTCTAGGATAGTCCCCCTCCCCGCTGATAAAAGATGCGGGTCCGCCGCCGCAGACCGCGGGGAGAACGCTATATTTAAGTAGATACCTCGCGCAATTATGGTACTTCACGCCACAGGGTAATCGTATGACAAAGAGACCGATGGAGATTTTGGATCAGGTTCTGAACCGCCAGCCGGTCATCGTCTCGCTGAAGGGCGGCCGGGAGATCCGGGGAATACTGCAGGGGTACGACGTCCACATGAACCTCGTGCTGGACAAGGCCGAAGAAGAGGTCGGCGGCACGATCGTAAAAGTCGGCACCCTTATCGTTCGCGGGGACAACGTTATCTACATTTCACCACTGATAGAGTAAGGGAGATTCCATGTCGAAAGGCACACCATCCATGGGAAAGAGGCAGAAACGGGTGCACATCGCGTGCCGGAGGTGCGGATCCATCTCCTACCACGTCCGCCAGAAAACCTGTTCTGCCTGCGGATTCGGCAGAAGCACCAAGTTGCGCGGTTACCGCTGGGCGAATAAAAAGCCTAAAGTTCCAACGCACTAAATATTTTCAGCATGTGCGGCATCGTTGGCATCGCTGATGCTGGCGAGGTTTCCGGTCCCCTGTACTATGCTCTCTTCTCTCTCCAGCACCGCGGCCAGGAGAGTGCCGGCATCTCCACCTCCGACGGCATCCGGCTGTACAAGCACAAGGGGCAGGGGCTCGTCACCGAGGTCTTCAGCGAGGCGATCCTGAAGAAGCTGAGGGGGAACGTGGGGGTGGGGCACGTCCGATACCCCACGACAGGTGCCAACCTGCCCGAGAACGCCCAGCCGTTCAACTTCACGTACAAGGGCCATTTCTTCGCCATCGCCCACAACGGAAACCTCGTGAACACCCAGGAGCTGCGGGCGGAGTTCGAGCAAGCGGGGGAGATCTTCTCGACCACCACGGACACCGAGGTGATCGCGAGCGTCATCGCCCGCGAGTACCGCCGCTCGTCCAGCATCGAGGATGCGATCGTCCACTGCATGCGGAAGCTGGAGGGGTCCTATTCTGTGGTGATGATGCTGGACGATGTGCTGTACGCGTTCCGCGACCCGCTGGGTATCAAACCCCTCTGCCTCGGGCGGCTCGGCGACGGCTACATCGTGGCTTCGGAGAGCGTGGCGGTGGATGCCCTTGGCGGCACGCTCCTGCGGGACGTGATGCCCGGCGAGCTGATCCGCATCAGCGAACAGGGGATCCAGACCAAGCGGATCACGCGCTCGAACCACCATGCCTTCTGCATCTTCGAGTTCATCTACTTCGCACGCGCCGATTCCCAGATGGAGGGCAGGCTGGTCTACGACGTGCGGCGCAAAATCGGGGAGTTGCTGGCGGAAGAGGCTCCCGTCGAGGCGGACATGGTCTCTCCGGTGCCGGACTCCGGCACCTCGCTCGCCGTGGGGTATGCGATCCGCGCGGGCGTTCCATTCCTGGAGGTCCTGATGAAGAACCGGTACATGGGGCGCACGTTCATCAAACCCTCCCAGCGGGAGCGGGAGAATGCAGTGCGGATCAAGCTGAACCCCATCAAGGAGCACATCCGGGATCGATCCATCGTTCTGGTCGACGACTCCATCGTGCGGGGGACCACGTCCCGCCGGATCGTGGGGATGATACGGGATGCCGGAGCCCGCGGCGTCCACGTGCGGATCGGCTCTCCGCCCATCCGGGCTCCCTGCTACCTGGGCGTGGACATGCCCACGCGGGAGGAGCTGATCGCGAGCGACAAGGACGTCGAGGCGGTGCGGCAGAGCATCCATGCCACCACGCTCCACTACATCTCCATGGAGTCGCTGATCCGGGCGATCGGCATCGACCAGGCGGATCTCTGCACCGGTTGCCTCACCGGCCGGTATCCGCTCTGCATCCGGGGCGAGTGCTGCACGCCGCGGGCCGTCGACCACGTGGGGGGCAGCTACCAGGTGGAGCTGGAGATGTTCTAGCGCTGAAAGACGCTTCTTCCCGGCAGCATGCCGGCGGCCGCCTTCGCGAAAAACGTTGGAAAAGAGTAGCGAGGGATGGATTTGAACCATCGATCTACGGGTTATGAGCCCGTCGGGATATCCTGACTACCCCACCTCGCTCTATTCTGGGCTTAGATATGTTGTAATGCGAAGAGATATAACTTTCGCACATCCGCCCGCGGGACCCGAATTTTGCTCTCAACTCATAAATACCTGAGCGGAATACACATCTGAGCATGGACGATGAACTCGAATCTTTGAGGAGGAGGAGGCTGGAGGAGATGGAGAAGTCCCTTGCGAAGAAGGGGGAGAAGGGCGGCGTCATGATCGTAACGGAGTCCCAGTTCCAGCAGATGCTCTCCCAGCACCCCCGCCTGGTGGTCGACTTCTGGGCGGAATGGTGCGGACCCTGCCGGATGGTCGGACCGACGATCGAGCAGCTCTCCCGGGAGTTCGCCGGAACGATCTCCTTCGGCAAGTGCAACACGGACGAGAATCCCCGCATCGCGACCCGCTTCGGGATCTCGGCGATTCCCACCATCATGCTCTTCTCCAGCGGGCAGCTGGTGGACCGGATCATCGGCGCATACCCCAAAGAGACCATCCGCTCCAGAATTCTCCGCGCATTCCGGCTTCCGGAATGAGAGGGGTCAGCGGGGAATCTCCCGGTTCATCTTTGCCGCCAGGATGAAGTCGTTCCGTGTCAGCCCCCCGCAGGTGTAGGTGTACCAGGAGACGTCCACGATCCGCCCCTGCCGCACGGAGATGTCCGGGTAGTGCCCCTCCTCCAGCGCGAGCAGCGCCAGCTCCTTCACGAACCGCAGGGCCTCCTGGAAATCCGGGAATGCAAACGAACGGAAAAGATAACCGTCCCGGAGCGCCCAGCCCGGCACCTCCCGCAGGAGAGCCAGGACCTCCTTCCGTGTCAGCGGGGGCACGCTGCCGTCCGGGGGCGTACACCTCTCCGTCTCCAGTGCCATGGAGAGAGTTCATCGCTCCAGAAATAAAAAGAGGATCGTCTCACAGCACCCCCGCATCTCTGCTGCTCTCCGCAGGCAGCAGGTGCCTCTCGGCGAGCAGCACGGCCAGCAGAGCCGTGAAGGATACGGGAAGCGCGATCACGAGGGGATCGACCATCGGCCAGGGCATCCCGAGCGGAAGGGGACCCCCGAAGAGCGCCTTCGCGACGATAAAGTCCGCGCTGATTGCCCTGTGGACGAACGCCGCCCAGAGGAACCATGCCGCCGCCCCGGCTGCCAGGCTCGCCTTGGCGGCCCGGGCAGACGGGCTCCTGCTGTAGAGCGCCATCGCGAAGGGCGGCAGGAAGGCCGCCGCACACAGGCCCATGAACATCGCCGTCGCCCGCGCGATGATGCTCCCCGGCATAACGTAGGCCAGGAGAATACTGACGACGATCATCAGCACGATCCCCTTCTGGCTCGCCCGGAGGGAGGGTTTACGGTCCCGGGTGTGCGTCCAGATGTCGTAGCCAACCGCCGTTCCCATGGTGTGGAAGAGCGACGAGAGCGTCGACATGGCGGCGGCAAGCAGGGCGAGCAGGAAGAGCACGACGAACAGGTCCGGCATCGCGGCGTTGATGAAGGCCGGAATGATCTTGTCGACGTTCCCGCCGCCCACCTCAAGGGCGATCATGCCGTTCTGCCGGTAGAAGTAGACGTTTGTCAGCGCCCCGACGGTGAAGGCGACGCCGGTCATCATCAGGATGAAGGGTCCGCCGATGAAGACGGCGCGGTTGAGGGAGCGGGTGTCCTTCACCGTCATGAACCGCACCACGAGCTGCGGCTGGGCGAGCACGCCGATGCCGACGCCGAGCACGATGGTGGTGACGAGCGTCAGCCAGATCGGGGATCCGAACGCGGGCATGCTGGTCCACCCGGTGTGTCCGCCGGCGGCCAGCGCCTCGGGGACGAGCGGGGTCATGGCAGTAAGAGCCGTGTGCGCCGCCGTCACGCCTCCGAGGAGGACGTACGTGAAGACGAGCAGGACGGTCATGCCGACGAGCATGATCGCCCCCTGCATCGCATCCGTGTACATCACGGCCAGCAGACCGCCTATCACCACGTACACGGCCACGATGGCGGCGAACCCCACCAGGGCCAGGTTGTAATCGATTTTCAGCGTCTCCTCGATGAACCGTGCCCCCCCGATGAGGATCGCAGCGGTGTAGAGCGGCATCGCCACCACGATGACGAGCGCGCTCGCGTACTGCATGAACGCGGAGTTGTAGCACTTCCCCATGAGATCGGGGAACGTGACCGCCTTCAGCCGCTGCCCGATCTCCCGCGTCCTCTTTCCGAATACGACGAAGGCGATGAATATGCCGATGCCGATGTTCAGCACGGTGAGCCAGAGCACCCCCATGCCGAGCTGTGCGGCGACCCCGCCGAAGCCGACGATCGCCGAGGTGCTGATGAACGTCGCGCCGTAGGAAAGGGCGAGCACTGCGGGGTGCACCTTCCTGCCCGCGACCATGTAGTCTTCCGCTTCCCGGGTGTGCCTGTACCCCAGGTAGCCCAGGACCAGGGTGATCAGGAGGTAGACGGTGGTGAGTGCGGCGAAGGTGAGGGTATCAACGGCCATCCTCGCTCCCCCCGTTGTGCCAGTTCAACAGCCCGTATACCATGCAGCCCAGGGCGAACCCGATGGCAAGCACATATGCAACCCAGATCTGTGGATCATCGATTCCTAACATGATGGATACCTGCCGTTCGTTTTGAATGACGAACAAAAGATGCGGGGAACCTGACGGAATTCAGGGTCCCCTAACTAAACGTAAAAGGAGCAAAGAGGAAATTTCTGGTTTGATGCGAGGATTCTTGCGCTGTGCCCATGATGGAATCCTAAAAAGAGGTAGGATTGCCGGTATTTATGCCTTTCTCAACCGTGCGGAGAGGGCGGGTCCGCCGTTCGGTTGCGGACGGCGCCCCGGAGCGCTCCGGATGCAGAATTCGGCCCTGCAGAAGGGATACCCGGCGGAAAGCGCCCCCGTTCCGCGGATCGTCCCCCCGGGGTTCGTGCACTGTGGGCATCCCCGGGGCAGGCAGCCTCTCCGAGCGTACGGCGGGGATGGGAGAAGGATCGCCTGTCATGGAGCAGGGTCCGCCCTCGATGCGGAATTGGACAGGGCCCAAACAGCAGATATTTATCGCCTCCGGCTTCCATGAGCTGCAGGGAGAAGGACGCAATGAAGGTCGTGGCTATCAACGGAAGCGCCCGGAAAGACGGGAATACCGCCCGTCTCATCCGATACGTGCTGGACGAACTGGAGAAGGAGGGCATAGAGACGGAGATGGTGCACCTGGCCGGCGAGACAGTCCGCGGCTGCACCGCCTGCATGGGCTGCGCCGCGAGCGGCGACGGACGCTGCACCATCGAGGACGACATCGTGAACGCCTGCATCGGGAAGATGCGCGAAGCGGACGGGATCATCCTGGGCTCGCCGACCTACTTCGCCGACGTCTCCTCCGAGATGAAGGCCCTGATCGACCGTGCGGGGTTCGTCGCGCGGGCGAACGGGGATATGTTCCAGCGGAAGGCGGGGGCTGCCGTGGTCGCCGTGCGGCGGGCGGGAGCGATACACGCCTTCGACACCATCAACCACTTCTTCCTCATCAGCCAGATGATCGTCGTAGGCTCCAGCTACTGGAATGTGGGGATCGGTCTGGCCCCGGGAGACGTCGAGCGGGATGCGGAGGGGATCGAGACGATGCGGACGCTCGGGAGGAACCTGGCCTGGATCCTCGGCAGGCTGCACCCCGGGGGCTGAACGGACGCCTTCCCGTCCGCCAGGGGGGGGGGAAACCAGACGCGCGGCTGCCCCATCAGATCGGGACCAGGCGGTACCTGCTCGTTCCCAGCCCGATCTCCTCGGCGTAACGGAGCTGGTGGCGTCCCTGCGTACACTCCCAGACACCCCGGAACTTGTCCCCACCGGGCTCGTGGTGGCGGTGCAGGAGGGAGTTCCGGAACCCGGGCTGCGCATTCACCAGGTCCGTGCTCGCCGCATCGATGGCGACGGGATCCCGTGAAGCCAGAACCCCGATGTCCGGAACGATGGGGGCATCGCTCCAGGGGACGCAGTCGCAGTCCGGGGTGATGCTGGTGAGGAAGTTGACGTAGCCCACCCGACCCCGCTTGTTCGCGACGGCGCCGAAGGCGTACTCCGCCATCCTCTCCATGAACGGCAGCAGGTCCACCTCCCAGTCGAACTCGATCGCGCCCGTGGGGCAGACGGTCATGCACTCGCCGCAGCCGATGCAGAGGGCGCGATCCACGACGGACGTTCCTCCCGGCAGGGATACCGCCGCCTGGGGGCAGACGTCCCCGCAGGCGCCGCAGCCCCCGCACCGCTCCTCCGCCACCTGGGCGCGGGCGCAGTGCATCTCCCTCTTGCCGGCGGGAGGTGCGCATCCCATGCCCAGATTCTTGATCGCGCCCCCGAAACCCGACTGCATGTGCGCCTTGAAGTGGGAGAGGACGATCATGCTGTCCGCGTCCAGGATGTCACCGGCGATGAGGACCTCCGGGAAGTGCTTCTTCCCGATGGGGACGGCTCTCGCGTGCCCGCCGGTCAGTCCATCCGCGACGATCACGGGGGCCCCGACAACGGCGTAGGCGAACCCGTGCTCGATCGCGGTCGTCAGGTGATCGACCGCGTTCGAGCGGCTGCCCGCATAAAGCGTACGCGTATCCGTCAGGAACGGTTTCGCCCCCGCCGCCTTGATCCGCTCCACCAGCGGGCGGACGAAGATCGGGTTGACAAACGAGTCGTTCCCCGCCTCCCCGAAGTGCATCTTTATCGCCGTCAGGTCGCCTCTCCTGACGATGCCCGGGAACCCGGCAGAGTCGAACAGCCTCTGGATCTTGCGGATCTTGTTCTCCTCCGCGCTCCGTGCACGGAGATCGGCGAAATAAACCTCGCTTTCCATCGCACCCCTCCTCCGGGATAAGGTCGGCGGACAACGTATAAGAACCATGGGCTGCGGGTGTGCGAGCCCGGGCCAGAGAGCCGGTAGGCATCGTCAACTCCGGCTCAGGCCCTGTTGCTGTGGCGGGATCCGCTATGCGTGGATAAGGGGGAGAGGCAGTGTTTCCCGCAGCACCATGGGCCCGTGGTAGACGGGCCTAGCATCGATAATCTCTACTCCGTGCCCGGATCCATCCCGCGCTTCCTGAATCTCCGGATGCTCTCTGGCCTCGGGTTGACCTTGCAGAGCGGGCGGGATCATGGAGATCCCGGATCGGGAGCCGGCCCTATCGTATGCGGAGTGAGGTCAAACGGGTAGATCTCCCGCTGCCGAGCCTCCTCGCCCATGGGAGGATCGACATACCGGGATGAGAGCAATCGGCCATATCTCACAGGTCGATGGGTCGCCCTTAAACCAGGCTGCTCCCCGGAGATAAGACGAGAAAGATCTGGTATCCTGTAAGAAGCCCCCGCGCCCCATCGTTGCGATAGGGCCTGATTGCGAAGAGCGGGAGACAACGGTGGGCCGGCATGTATCTGGATCGAATCCGGCGCTGCCGCTCGTCCTGCGCCATGGAGTGCAGGATACTTATTTGTACCGGGCTCGCCAAGACTGGTGGATGACAGGGGGGCTGCTCTGCAGGATCGGACTGCACCGCTGGGGGCGGAAACGCGGCTACGACCAGTTCTCCTCGAGCGTGATCGAGTGGCAGCAGCGGTGCGAGCGGTGCGGAGAGGTCAGACGCTGGGTGGAGACGAAAAAACCCCGATGATCGGGGCTGTTCCTGCGAACCATTAAATATCCGCATGCAGGATACGGGCAGGGGTCGCTCTCCATGCCCTACACCTGGAAGAACCGCTACGATGTGGACGAGACGGTGCTCGTCATACAGAATACGCTGGAAAGGGGACAGGGAGTTCCCGCGTGGCTGAAAAAGACGGTCCGGTCAGCCCTCTCCCGGGCTGACCCGGAGCTGACGCAGTACTTCTTCGGGGAGCTCGACCGGTTCGCGCCCGGCGCGGAGGCGGAGTTCAGGGAATCCTGATCCCTTCGCGGGAATCTCCCGCCTCTCCCGGTTCCGGTACCGAGTGCTTACCGCGGATCTAGACCGCAACCGCCTTTCTCATCCGCCACCACGCGAGAAGGAACATGATGGCAGCGAATGCGAGCACGGCCAGGAAGGAGACAAGGACGTCGGTCAGGGTGAACGCGTAGTGAATCCCCAGGGCATAGAAGTCGCTTCCGATGGCAAAGTAGCGGATGCCGTTGATGAGGTACGTCAGCGGGTTGAACAGGGAGACCACCTCCAGGAACGCCGGGAAGGATTCGATCGGGTAGAGGGCGTTGCTGGCGAAGAAGATGGGCAGGGAGAGGAGGGTGATCACCCCCTGCAGCCCCTCGGGGGTCTCCATGGTGACGGCGATGGCGGACGAGAGGAAGAGAAAGCCCAGGGAGAAGAGACCCACGAATACGAGGATGCCGACGAGGGAGATCAGGGTATCCCCCGGGGAGTAGCCCGAGAAGAACTCGACCCCGAGCAGCAGACCGAACACGGTGAGGACGAAGACCTGGATGAACGATTTCGTCATCCCGGAGAGTCCGATCCCGATGATGATATCGTTCCGCGGCAGCGGGCTCGCCAGGATCTCCCGCATCAGCCCCCAGTTCTTGTCGAATAGCAGGATGATCCCCCCGTACAGGCTGGTGAAGAGCGTGGTCATGGCGATCATGCCCGCCCCCATGTAGGTCAGGTAGGTGACCGAGTGGGCGCCGGGGGGCAGGGGGACGTCGGCGGTGAAGCGGCTGAAGTTGCTCGACATAGCGATGCCAAAGAACGCCATCCAGAGCGCGGGCTGCACCAGGGACGTCACGATCAGGGCCTTGAACCGGAAGTAGCGGAGCATGTCGCGCCAGTAGATGGTGAGGAACCGCATCTCCATATGAAATCTCCCCCATCAGGATCCAGGATACGCCTGTTCGGCCTCCCGCAGGGCTTTCCCGGTATGGTGAACGAAGACGTCGTCCATGGACGGCTTTTTCAGGTTGACCACGGAGACGCCGATCCCGTTCTCGAGGAGAATCTCCATGATGCGGGGGAGTATCCGCGTGCCATCCGCCGTGAGCGTGACGCTGATGCCCTGGCGTCTCACGGCGGCGCTCCGCACGCCGTCGACGACACGGAGAAGTTCCACGGCCCGGCGGTCGCTGTCCGTCTCGAGGTAGATCATGTCCTCTCCGAGGGCGTTCTTCAGCTCCAGGGGCGAGCCGGTGACGACGATCCGCCCGCGGTCGATGAGGCTGATGCGGTCGCTCAGGTGGTCCGCTTCGTCCATGTAGTGCGTCGTCAGGAAGATCGTGGTCCCCTCCCGGTTCACCTGCTCGATGTAGTCCCAGGTCCTGAGGCGCGTCTGCGGATCGAGCCCGAGCGTCGGTTCGTCCAGGAACAGGATGCGGGGGCGGGTCATCAGACCCCGGGCGATCTCGAGACGCCGCTTCATCCCGCCGCTCAGGTGCTTGGTGAGGGTGTCCCGCTTCCCCTCGAGTTCCACCAGGCGGAGGAGCTCGCCGATGCGCCGTCTCCGCTCCTCCCGCGGCATGCCGTACAGCCTCCCGTGAAACTCCAGGATCTCCCGCACAGTCATGTCCCGGTCCAGGGTCAGCTCCTGGAAGACGATGCCGATCGACTGCCGCACCGCCTCCGCCTCCCGGGCGACATCGTAGCCGGCGACCCGGACCTCCCCCTTCTGCAGCGGCAGGAGCGTGGTCAGCACGTTGATCGTCGTGCTCTTCCCCGCTCCGTTGGGGCCCAGGAGAGAGAATATCTCCCCTTCCCGAACGCTGAAGGTGATGCCGTCCACCGCCTTGAACTCCCCGAACCAGTGCTCCAGATCCCTGACCTCGATGATGCTGCCGTTCATCTACCGCGGCCGCCTCCGTTCCTCCCCGTTCAGGTATATCCCGTTCTTGTACCTGGCATATATACGTATGCCGATCCCGGCAGATGTGTGCGCCACAGACGCCCCCCCGGCTCCCCGGTTTCGATCGGAGCGAGGAGGGAGATTCGGGGGATCGGACGCTGCGAACGTGCACGATGCATCCTCGGGTATTCGCGTGTGGACGGAGCATCCACGGGGAAGATGCCGCGCGAGAGGGACCCCCTGTCGTGTGACAGGGCCGGGAAAGGAAGGGGCCGGGCGGTCGATGGTGGATCTTGAGGGGGTCTGAGACATTCCCGAGCGGCGCCGCCATGCGCGAGCGACCCGGATGGACGCGCCCTCCTTCGCCGCCCGCTGCACTCGTTCCCGATAGTCCGCCGCCGGGAGGAGCTGGAGCGACGCAAAGAGGTGGTATCGGGCCGGAACGCACGCGGACCCGCCATTCCCGCATGAGTTCGAATAATATCGTAGTTATGCGTGATTTTTTAAGATCGGACGGAGATTTTCCGGTATGCTTGCCAGATATCCGCTCCTCCTGTGCGTCCTGTTTATTCTCGCGGCAGGATGCGCCGGCATCCCTGCGTCATCGTCGGAGAACGCGCTGCCGCCTCTCTCGGGAGGGGGGCTGGACTTCCTGTCCGACAGGACACAGGAGGGCGGACAGGCCTCGTCGGCGCTGCCAGAACGGGAGTCGGGCGGCGGTGCGTCCACGGGCACGCTCGAGAGCCAGAAGATCGTCCGCACCGCCCGGATCCATCTGGAGGTGCAGGATGTCCCGGCGGCGGTCTCGGCGCTCGAGGATGCTGCTCGGGAAGGCGGGGGCTACATTGCATCCTCGTCCCTGCGGCGGGACTCCTCGGATCGCAGCTACGCCGAGGTGGTGCTCCGCGTGCCAGCCGGAGGATACAGCCGCCTTGTAGAGGAGATTCCGCCCCTCGGGAAGGTGCTCTCGCGGGAGGAGCGGGGGCAGGACGTGACCGAGGAGTATATCGACCTTCAGGCGCGAAAGAGGGCGCTGGACTGCCAGCTGGAGCAGTACCAGCGGATCATGCTGAAGGCGGAGAGGGTCGAGGATGTCCTGAAGGTTCAGACCGAGATCGAGCGCGTCCAGGTCGAGATCGAACGGGTTGCCGGAAGGCTGCGCTACCTGAACGACCGCATCGATCTCGCCACCATCACGGTCTCCCTCGCCGAACCGGTTCCCGTGGGCGAAGGTGTCAGGCACGATTTCGCCGCCACGCTCAACACCGGCATTCTCGGATTCTTCTGGACGATCGACCTCATCGTCGTCCTCTTCTTCGCCCTGCTGCCCCTTCTGGTGCTCGGGGGCGGAGCGCTGGTCGTTTACCGATGGTGGCGAAGAAGGCAGGTGCCCATCCCCTGAGGGTCCCCTCCGGAACGCTGCATGCCCCGGTATGCCGGTGCACGAGCCGCCTGCCTCCATCCCCGCTAAACCCCCGCCAGGGGCAGCCCGGAGAGGGCGATCTCGCCATTGGACGTCCGCAGCGTGATCACCCCGTCTCCGCTGCCGGAGGTGCCCCGCAGGTGCGTGTCCGTCCGCTCCTCCGTCTCGAGCGAGATCCCCTGAACCCGAATCCTCCCATTCGAGGTGTCCGCCACGATGGTCGCGTTCAGATCCGCCGCGAGGGCGGCGCGGATCCGCCCGTTGCTCGTCCGCAGGGAGATATCCCCGGGAATAGCCCGGATCTCCGCGGCTATCTCCCCGTTCGAGGTCGCGATATTTCCCGTGATGGATGCATTCCGGACCGTGACGCGTCCATTGCTCGTTCTCGCCTGGACGGATCCGAGGATGTCGCGGATCTCGATCCCCCCGTTGCTGGTGCGGGCATCGACGTCCCCCGAGATGTTCCGCATCAGGATCCTGCCGTTCGACGTGGCGGCGCCTGTGTGCGCGGACACGCCCTCGACCTGGACTTCGCCGTTCGAGGTGTCGATGCGGATGGATGCGATTTGGGGAGGTACCCGGATCTCGTAGGTCACCGACACCCGGGCCGGAGGCTGGGGATGAAGGGTCCGGATCGTCAGTCCGTCGCCCGCATCCACCGATATGCTGACCTTGTCCAGCTCTCCCTGCCCGAACCGGGTTGCCTTCACGGCATGCACCGCACCGATACGAACGGCTGATCCCATCCGGCGACCCGAACCGCTCCGTTGAGATTCTCGACGTCCAGCCTCTGCATCCCATCGACCGGGTACGCCTGGTCGGACTCCTCCGTCACCAGCGGGCCCGGGATGCCCCGGGGGAAGGTGCACCCGGATGCGACCAGGGCTGCCGCCAGGAGAAGAAGCAGTACGGGCACGTACCTGATGCTCATGGCTTCACCGCGTTCCCCGGGCGGATGCCCTTCCATCCACGGGGCCGAAATCCGTCTCCGGATGCCGGTTGAGCGTCTCTGCCGCAGGCGCGTCGCGATGATCGGGGCGGTCGGCGTCTCCTGCCATGACACCCTCCTGCGGCTGCCATGCCGCGTTCTCGTCTTCATGTTCGCATCAGGATGCCCCGGAAGGTGATAAAGGCTCCGATCTCCGTGGCAGCGGCGCATACGAGGATGCTGCCGGTTCCGATCCCACGCGGGGGGACACCGGCGCCGTTACGGTGGCGTCTGTGACGACCGGGGAGCCGGGGATGGCGAATCCCGCTCCGACCTCCTTGCCGCAGGGGAGAGCGTGCACCCGCGGGGACCGCCCGGTCTTTCCCACCCCCGATCGAGAGCGAACGGGGCAGAGGCGGTCTCCCGGCAGGCGGCAAGCGCCGCGAGCGGAATAGCGACGAGCACGGCATCGTCCGCGGCGGCGAACCCCGGTACGGCCGTACTCTCTCCCCCGGGATGGAGAGCCGCTGGCGGCATCGCCCACCACCGCGGCCAGCCCGAACAGCGCAATCACCGGAAGGGCGGGGCTCCGAATGCCGCCCGTGAATCCCCGCATTCGCTCCGGGGGGAATGAGATCGCCGCAGGATCCCCAGAGAAATATCTTCGCGCCTATCCCGAATGGTCCGCCCGGGGCGGATCTCGAACCGGACGCAGATCAGACGTATCATCCTCCGCCCTCTCCCCGGTCGCACCCGGGGTGGATCGTCCGGCAGCCACGTCGTGCCGGCGCGAAAGGGAGGGGGGCCAAACTCCCCCCCCGTATCTTCGGGCACCGATTCGGCTGCTCTCCAGCAGCCGCACTGCCTTCCGTCCGCTGCACGCGCGTCGACCCCGTCACGTCCGGTTTCGCCTATCGCGCCGGAGGAGGGGCGGGCCGGGAGAGGGAGTGCACCCCCCTCCCCGCCTGCCCGGCAGATGGAGGTCAGCATCCGGATCGCACCGTCCGCAGCGCCGTTGTCGGAGAACCTGCAGCATCCTGCCGCCAGAAAAGATACGCCGGGGAGGAGATTTGAACTCCTGAGGTGCCGAGCACCAGTAGCTTTCGAGGCTACCGCCTTTCCGGACTAGACTACCCCGGCATGGAACAGAGCAGGACCCCTCTCAACGGCCTCCGAGATCGCCGCCGGAGAGATGACGCGGCCAGCCTCCCGCGTCCGCGGCGAGCGCGTCACAGGAATCCCCGGGTATATTGGTTAAAAAAGATGATGAATGTTATCCCTTCGGGGCAGAGGGGGTAGCGGGTTTCTCCCGCTTCTGGGAGACCATCATGTCGTCCACGCGGATCAGCATCATGGATGCCTCCGTCGCGCTCTGGATCGCCTGCGTCTTGACCCGCAGCGGCTCCAGCACTCCCGATTTCCGCATGTTCTCGATCTTGCCCGTGTACACGTTCAGGCCTGCATGCTTGTCGCCCCGGGCATGTGCGGTGCGGAGCTCCACCACCTTGTCGATGGGGTTGTACCCCGAGTTCTCCGCGAGCTGCTTGGGGATGCTCTCGAACGCGCTGGCAAATGCCTCGATCGCGATCTGCGCCCGCCCGCCCACGGTCGTGGCATAGTCGCGGAGTTTCAGGAAGAGCTCGCTCTCCACGGCGCCGCCCCCGACCACGAACTTGCCGTCCTCCAGGGCGTCGATGACGACCCGGACGCCATCGTATACCGCCCGCTCCAGCTCGTCGATCAGCACCTGGGTGCTGCCCCAGAGCATGATGGTGACTGCTTTCGGATTCTGGCAGCCCGAGATCTTCACGAGCTCCGCATCCTCGAGCTCCTCGACGAGATCCGCGGTCCCCAGATCCTCCGGGCGGAGTTCCTCGGGTTTGTTGACGATGTTGGCGCAGAGAGCCCGTGCAGCGTACTTCATGTCCTTCTCGGGGATGTCCTGCACGGCGAAGACGCCGCTCTTTCCGAGGTAGTAGGCGACCGCGTCGTCGATGCCCTTCTGGCAGAGGACGACGTTCGCACCGCTCCCGATGATGCGGTCCGCCATCTTCTTGAGCGTCTCCCGCTCCTGAGCCCCGAACGCCGCCATCTGATCCGCGGACTTGATCCGGATCTTCGCCTTCACCTGGCCCTTCACGATCTCGAGAGGCGTCGAGATGAGGGCGACGCGGGCGTCTCTCACCTTCTGCGGCATCTGGTCCAGCATCCGGGTCTTGTCGATGATGATGCCGCGGACCAGCTCGGCGTCATCCATGGTCTCCCCGGTGTGCTTCTTGATCATCACGTTCTCCTCGTCGACCGTGATCTTCCCATCCACATCCTCTGCGACCGTCTTGACCGCATCCACGACGATGCTGTTGAGTTTCTCCTTTACGGCCTCGATCGCCTTGCCGGTCATGGCGGTGCTGGCAAGCTTGAGGAGCGTCTCCCGGTCGTCCGGCTCAACGGCGATTGCCAGGTCCTGGAGAACCTCCATCGCCCTGTCCATCCCCATGCGGTATCCCTGGGCGATGATCGTGGGGTGAATTCCCTGGTAGAGCATCCTCTCCGCCTCTTCCATCAGGACACCCACCAGGATGCACGCGGTCGTGGTGCCGTCACCGACCTCGTCGTCCTGGGTCTCCGCGACCTCGACGACCATCTTGGCCCCCGGGTGCTGGACAGAGAGCTCATGCAGGATGGTCGCTCCGTCGTTCGTGACCACGACATCCCCGGTGGAACTGACAAGCATCTTGTCCATGCCCCGCGGACCGAGCGTCGAGCGGACGGCAGCCGAGATGGCCCGCGCTGCCATGATATTGGACCGCTGCGCCTCGTGCCCGCGAGTGCGCTCCACGTTCTCCTTCAAAATAATTACGGGTTGACCAGCAAGCATACAGAATTCCTCCTGGTATCTTACAAATGGAATTATACTTCTATATAAACAAATCTATTGGTGATCGGGATCGGAACCCTAGTCCAACCGGGATATCCTGAACAGCGTGAAGACAGGCACTCCTTCAATCTCGCGGATGCCGCGCTTGTCGAACAGCACCCAGATGGCGACGGGGATGGCGCCATGCCTGCGGAGATACCCCACGACCTCTGCGAGGGTCTTCCCCGAGGTGATCACGTCATCGACGACGATGCACCGCTCGCCGGTGACGGATGCGAAGTTGCCGCTGATCGAGCCGACTGGATTCTCGCTTGCGCTGTGTTTGGCAGGATAGTACACGCCGAGACGGGCATCCGCATGCAGCGCGATGACCGTCGCCAGCGGCACGCCGGACAGGGCGATCCCCACGATCACATCCGCCTCCGACCCTTCCCCCTCTGCCCCGCGGCGTTCCGCATCGGTTGCGGCATTCGCGTACCGCTCCATCAGCATGCAGGCGGCCATGCTCAGCAGGGAGGCATCGGACGCCACGGCGGTCCAGTCGATGTGGACGTCCTTGGGCACCTCGCCCCCTTTCTGCTGCGTGAGCAGCCAGGTCACCGTCTCCATGGAGAGCGAGAGCTCATCGGCGATCTGGCTCGGGCTGTGACCTTCCAGATGGAGAAGCCGCGATTTCTCGATCAGCTCGTCGAGCGTTGACATGAACTGAGGTATCCAGCATGCTATTTAACCTTTCTTTTCAGAACCGAGCCGCATATCGGGCATACTCCCTCTTCCCGGAAGTAGCGCCCGCACCCCGTGCAGCGGAACCTCCATCGCAGGTGCCGGGCTGCCCGCTGCTGGATCGGGCGCACGGCGACACCCAGGGTGCGGGCGACGTTCTGCACGGCGAAGTCGTCCGTGCAGAGCACGCCGCCGGTCTCGAGGGCGAGGGCCAGGATATCGCGATCGGGCGGGGAGAGGACTCCCGCATCCCCGCTGCGGACGGCGGCATCCGCAACGGCTGCCAGGGCAGCGGGGGAGGGATCCCGCACCTGGAGCCCCTCGGCGAGCATCCGCTCGAGGCGAAGCCTCGAACCGATATCCCGGATCTCCCCGACAACGGAGGGCGCGGTGACGCGTGCCTCGCCGGAAGGGGGCAGATCCCGGAAGAAGGCCGACGCGTCCAGCACCACGGTCATGCGCTGAACGCCACCCCCTCCTCGCGGCGGATCTCGATCGGAAGCCCGAACTGCTCCAGCAGCCAGACCATGGTCTCGGCGTGCCGGGACAGATCCGATGCCGTGTATGCGCCCCCAAACTCCGCGAGATAGATGAGCAGCTGATCGGACAGGTGCAGGTCCACCGATCCTCCCCCCTCCCTGCTCCCGAGCAGGCTCCGGGCTGCCATCCTTCCCACCTCCTCTGCCGGGAGGCCGCGCCTCCCGAGGGCGCAGGCGCCGTGCCAGCCGGACCAGACCGTGCAGGAGCTGCCCGTACTCGGGCCGCTCCCCCTCTCCAGCCGGATCTCGATCCCTTCCCCCAGAACCGGGCGGAGAACCTGCTCCGCAGCCCGGGCCTGGCGTTCCGTCACATGGTCCGGCAGGTTCGAAGAGCAGGAGACGATCCCCCTTGACGGGGGGACGGATCGCGGTTCCATGCGGAGGGGAGATAGGATCGAAGGCGCCACGGAGACACGCACTTCTCCCCCGCCTCGCGGATAGTACCCCCGCCTCCGGACGGCGACCTCGATCCTCGCCCCGAAGGTGCGCAGCGCACGGCAGAAGACATGCTCGAAATAATCCACCGTCGGGCTTCGATCCACCTCCGTCCCGCCGGTCAGGGTGATGCACCCCCCGACCTTCAGGGCAGGGGGGACGTATGCCTGGAGCACCAGCGGGATCGCCCCTGCCGTGCCGATATCGACGACGATATCCCGCGGCTCCAGCCTCCCCGGAGAGAACGTGATCTCCCGGCTGCCCGGAGAGACGCCCCTGCATTCTGCGGAGCAGATCCGGGCGACGGCCCGAACCGCCGCGATGTGCTGCGGGGCCAGGCCGGGTCGGGGGCGGTTCTCCCGGATCCGGGTGATCCGCACGGGAGTGGCGGTCACTGCCGAGAGGGCGACGGCAGAGCGCAGGAGCTGCCCGCCTCCCTCCAGATACGATCCGTCGATCGTCAGCATCCCCGAATTCCGGCGGCGATGCAGGAGGCTGCGCTGAAGAGGCTGCTGCCGCACTCGAT
Source organism: Methanomicrobiales archaeon (assembly GCA_030019205.1). Lineage (NCBI taxonomy): Archaea > Methanobacteriati > Methanobacteriota > Methanomicrobia > Methanomicrobiales > Methanomicrobiales archaeon. The sequence continues at coordinate 54,845 of JASEFH010000012.1, read as the reverse complement.
GGTGTCGCTCGCCGCCACCGACTCGATCCCCACGCTCTTCAGGCGCCCGTAGGCGCCGCCGGCGAAGACACCGTGCACGCAGACGGCGTGAACCGCCCGGGCGCCCTTCTCCAGCAGCTTCGTCGCGGCGGTTGCCAGCGTTCCCCCGGTGGAGATGATATCGTCCACGATGACCACGGTGCGGGAGGCGACATCGATGGTGACCGGCTGCATGCGCACCTCGTCGCCGGAGATGCGGACCTTCTGCAGGTAGTCGGAGTCCCAGCCGCCGACCGCCGCCACATCGGCGGCGAAGGCGGCGGCACCCCTGTCCGGGGCGAGAATGAGGGGGTTGTCTGTGTCCATGCCCCGGATGTAAGCGCCGATGTCGGGGGCCAGGGAGAGGTTTCTGGCCGTCGTGCCGAAGTAGGCGAGTATCGCCTCCTTGTGGAGGTTGACCGTGAACACCCGCCGCACGCCGGGGGAGAGCGCCCGCGCGATGGCCCGTGCGCTCACCGGCTCGCCGCGCTGGAACCGCCGGTCCTGGCGGGCGTAGCCCATGTAGGGGATCACCAGGTCGATCTCCGACCCCTCGCAGGCGTCGATGAGCAGGAGAAGCTGCACCAGGGCGTCGCTGTCCGCCACGCTGCCCACCACGACGGTCTCGTCGCCGAGCTCCCCCACCTGGAGGTACTGCTCCCCGTCCGGGAACCGCGAGAACCGGGCATCCACTATCTCCACCCGCAGCTGCTCCGCAATCCTGCCCGCAAGGACCTGAGAGGCCTCTATTCCGACCACCTTCATGCGATCACCAGTATGCTGAAAGTACTTAAACCCGCAAGAATAAATATATAAGTACCTTGGGGGAAAAGAGGTTAATTCTACAATGGAACTGACAAATATCCAGATTAATCATGACAACGACCTGTTCGGGGGGCTCGAACTCGACACCTCCTCCGAGATCGAGGTGCCTCCCAAGCTGATCGACCAGGTGATCGGCCAGGAGCACGCGGTGGAGGTGATCAAGAAGGCGGCGACCCAGAGACGGCATGTGATGATGATCGGGAGCCCGGGAACCGGCAAGTCCATGCTGGCCAAGGCGATGGCCGAGCTGCTGCCCAAGGAGGAGCTGCAGGACATCCTGGTCTATCCCAACTACGAGGACAACAACAACCCGATCATCCGCACGGTCGCCGCGGGGAGGGGCAAGCAGATCGTGGCGGCGCACAAGGCAGAGGCGCGCCGCCGCCTGCAGATGCGCAACACGCTCCTCATGCTCCTCCTGATGGGCATTATCGGTTACGCGTTCATCACGTACCAGTGGCTGATGGGCATCATCGCCGCTGCATTCGTGTTCATGGCCCTGCGCTACACGACGCCGAGGGAGGAGCAGATGGTCCCGAAGCTGCTGGTCTCCAACGACGCCACCGTATCGGCGCCGTTCATCGACGCCACGGGATCGCATGCGGGGGCGCTCCTCGGCGACGTGCGGCACGATCCCTTCCAGAGCGGGGGTCTGGAGACCCCGTCGCACGACCGCGTGGAGGCCGGGGCGATCCACCGCGCTCACGGGGGGGTGCTCTTCATCGACGAGATCAACACCCTGACACCGCACTCCCAGCAGAACCTCCTGACGGCGCTGCAGGAAGGGGAGTTTCCCATCACGGGCCAGTCCGAGCGGTCCAGCGGGGCCATGGTGCGGACCGAGGCGGTGCCCTGCAGGTTCGTCATGGTCGCCGCCGGCAACATCGACGCGATGCAGGGGATGCACCCGGCGCTCCGCTCCCGTATCCGGGGGTACGGCTACGAGGTCTACATGAAGGAGACCATGGAGGACACGCCGGAGAACCGCCGCAAGTTCATCCGCTTCATCGCGCAGGAGGTGAAGAAGGACGGGCGGATCCCGCACTTCGACAGGAGCGCCATCGAGGAGATGCTGCGGGAGGCGCACCGCCGCTCCAACCGCAAGGGGCACCTCACCCTCAAGCTGCGGGACATGGGCGGGCTCATCCGCGTCGCGGGCGATCTGGCCCGCCAGCAGGGCGCCCAGGTGACGACCGCCGCCCACGTGATCGCGGCCAAGGCGATGGCCCGCTCCATCGAGGAGCAGATCTCCGACGATTACATCAAGCGGAGCCGCGACTACGAGCTCACGGTGATCGACGGCACCCGGGTCGGGCGCGTGAACGGTCTCGCCGTCATGGGAACGGACAGCGGCTCCGTGCTCCCGATCATGGCGGAGGTGACACCGATCCAGGGCGCCAGCGGCAGCGTGATCGCCACGGGCATGCTGAAGGAGATCGCCCAGGAGTCCATCAAGAACGTGAGCGCAATCATCAAGAAGTTCACCGGGAAGGACATCAAGAACATGGACATCCACATCCAGTTTATCGGGACGTACGGAGGGATCGAGGGCGATTCCGCTTCCATCAGCGTCGCGACGGCGGTCATCAGCGCGATCGAGTCGATCCCCGTCCGCCAGGACCTGGCGATGACAGGGTCCCTCTCGGTCCGCGGGGACGTGCTTCCGGTGGGCGGTGTCACCTACAAGATCGAGGCGGCGGCGAAGGCGGGCATCAAGAAGGTGCTGATCCCGAGCGCCAACGTGGACGATGTGCTGATCGAGGACCGCTACCGGGAGATGGTCGAGATCGTGCCGGTGTCCAGCATCCAGGATGTCCTCACGCACGCCCTCGTGCCCGAGAACACGGAGGGGTTCCTCTCCAAACTCCGCAAGCTGGCGGCCCAGCCGACGTCGCGGATCCTGGAGAGCCCCATCACACGCCCGACGGTTTAATGTCCATGCAGGGCTTCCGCTACCACGACATCCGCCACGTGAAGGGGGAGACGACACAGATCGATGTCGACAACGGCGTGATCGAGTCCGCCGGCACCTCCTTTTTCGATAGGGCCGTTCTCCGCGTCCTGGGGCCCCGGGGCTGGGGCGCGGTGACGATCGACAACTTCTCCGGGCTCTCGGCGTCCGAACTCGACCGGATCCTCGCGGATGCCGGCGACCTGGCTGCAATCACAGAAGAGGCAGTCGATCTCGCCGAGGTTTCACGGACACCCATTCCGGTCCCTGCCGGCGGAGAGGACCCGGCGGACGTGGATCTCGCGGAGAAGACCGCACTCCTCCTCTCCATCGAGCGGGCGGCGCGGCTTCCGGGCATCGTGAACACACGCGGCAACTACATCGAGCGGAGGGAGGAGGTCGCCTACCGCGACAGCGCCGGCAACGAGGGGTCCTACACGCTGACGCGGAACGGCTTCTCCATCCTTGCCGTGGCCGGGGCGCGCGGGATCGTCCAGATGGCCCGCGATCGGCGGCACACGATCGGCGGGTTCAGCCTGCGGCACCAGGAGGAGATCGGGCGGAAGACCGCGGAGATCGCCGTCGCGCTCCTGGACGCGAAGCCCGCCCGCGGGGGGCGCATGCGGGCCGTCCTGGATCCGGAGCTGGCCGGCGTATTCGCCCACGAGGCGGTCGGGCATGCCAGCGAGGGCGATCTCGTGCGGGAGGGCAACTCCGTCCTCCGGGGGCGGATCGGCGAACGGATCGGGAGTGCCGGCCTGACCATCGTGGACGATCCCGGCCTCCCCGAGTTCGGGTTCGAGCCGTTCGATGCGGAGGGCGTCTCGGTGCGGCGGACAGAGATGATCCGGGACGGCGTGCTCTCCTCCTACCTCCACAGCCGCGAGACGCTCGCGGCGGTGGGGAACGGGATCCCCGGCCACGCCCGGGCGGAGGCGGGGGACATCCCCCTGGTGCGGATGTCGAACACCTTCATCGAGAACGGCGACCTTTCCCTGGACGAGCTCCTGGAGCGGTGCGGGCAGGGGGTGCTGCTGAAGGGCTCCCGGGGCGGGCAGGTGGATCCCGGCAGGGGCGTCTTCCAGTTCAACGCGGAGTACGGCTACCTGATCGAGAACGGCGAGATCTCCCGCATGGTGCGGGATGTCTCCCTCTCGGGCGAGATCCTCTCAACGCTGCACAGCATCGCCGGCATCGGCAACGATCGCGCGATGCATCCGGGTTACTGCGGCAAGGGCGGACAGACCGTACCGGTGAGCGACGGCAGCCCGCACATACTTCTCGCGGATGCGGTGGTGGGTGGCAGTGGACTGGATTGACGAGATCCTCGATGAGGGGCGGCGGCACGCCGACGAGGTGGAGGTCTACTACACGGAAGGGGAATCCGTGACCGCAGAACTGAAGCGGGACGTCCTCGGGGTGGCCACGAAGTCCAGGGATCGGGGTCTCGGGATCCGCACCATTCGGGATGGGCGGATCGGGGCCTCCAGCACAAACGACCTCCGCCGCTGGCGGGAGTGCCTGGACGCCGCCCTGGCGGCCGGGCGGCTGGCGAGCCCCCAGGAGTGGCACGGGCTCCCAGGCCCGCTGCGGATCGAGCGCGAGGCGCCCACCTTCGACCCCTCCCTGATTCCGGATCCGATGGTCGCGAAGGGGCTGGTGGACGGGATGCTCCGGGGAGCGTCCCTTCATCCGGTGGAGGTGACGGGGGGTTCTGCAGGAATATCCCGCACCACGGTCACGCTCGCCAACAGCCGGGGGATCCGCTACCGGAACACCTGGACGCACCTGCGGATCTCCCTGGAGACCATCCGGGAGCAGTCCACGGGATCCGAGTTCGACAACTCCGCCTTCATGGACGTGGACGCGGAGAAGGTCGGCGAGAGGGCGGCATTCCTGGCAGCGGCGTCCGTCGGCGGGGTGGAGGTGGAGAGCGGCGACTACGATCTGATCCTCTCGCCGGTCGCCGCCGCCCAGCTGATCGGCATGGTTCTCGTACCGGCGCTGTCGGGCCGGAACGTGCACGCCGGGCGGTCCCGGCTGGCAGGCAGGATCGGGGAGCGCGTCCTGGACGAGGGGATCTCCGTCTGCGACGACCCGTTCGCCCGCGGTCTCGGGAGCACCTCCTGGGACGCCGAGGGAGTGCCGGCGCGAAGGCTGGAGTTCATCGCGGACGGCGTCCTGCAGGGGTTCGCCTACGACCTGAAGACCGCCTACCGCTACGGGAAGCAGAGCACGGCGAGCGCGGTCCGCGGAGGGTATGGCGGAGCGCCCTCCATCGGCGTGCACAACCTGATCGTGGACGGCGAACGGTCGGATATCGGCGACGACCGGGCGATCTACGTCCACGACGTGGTCGGCGCCCACACGGCGAACACCCTCTCGGGCGACTTCTCCGTCGAGCTCTCCAACCCCTTCTGGATGGAGGGCGGCGAGTACGGAGAGCCGATCAAAAAGGCGATGTTCGCCGGCAATGTCTTCGAGATGCTCTCCTCGATCGGGGGGCTGGGGAGGGAATCCCGCGTGGTCGGCCCCATGATCCTGCCCGCCATGCGGCTGCACAAGCAGCGGATCATTGGCTGACAGAGGCACTGGTCGGGCCGCACGTGCCCCAATCGGGCTTCTCCTGTCAGGGATCCCGGGGCTGGCCCGGTGTTGCCCTGCCAGGTCCGATCAGATCCGGATCTCGACATCCGCCCTGTAGTTCCTGACGTCCGGAGGGGCTGCGATGAACTCCTCCAGCTCCGAACTCGCGGTCTGGAAGATCCCCCGGCGAGAGGCATTGAGCGCCTCCTCGTCCTCCCAGAGCGTGATGATCACGGCGGCGTCGGGATCGTCCAGAGCAAATAAGTCCAGACTCCCGCGGTACCCCTTCAAAGCACGGGCGTCATCTGCAATCTTCCTGTCCAGCAGATCGAAGGCCTCTTCCCGCCTGCCCTTCTTGAACCTCCATGCAGACATCCTTGCGACAACCATTTCGATCGGAGGCAGGGGGAGGGATGAGAGTTAATAAAGTTTCCGCAGATCGGCTTGAAAATCTCGCGATCCCCCCAGGGGTTCGGTGCGAGCAGGCGCGAATCCGGCACGAGCATCGGGATCGCTCCTCCTCCGGGGTCGGTCGAAGAGAATCTGCATCCAGGAGCGATATCGGTCAGCAGGGCAGGGATACAGTGTCCCCGTTCGCCGTATTGCGATAGGCGGCATGAGAAGGGGGGGGATCGTTTGCTGCTGCTGTCCAACCTGAGTCCATGTTCAGGGAAGTGTCCGGGAAGCCCAGACCGAGATCGAACCGGCCCTCCGGACCCGAGATCGGATAACCCCAGATTACCGGGAAAAGGGGCCGTCTCACCGCAGGATACCTGAAAATTTAACCTTCTGCAGTGGCAGCAGGGCGATGTGCGTTTTGATAAAGTATATCTCGATCCCCTCCGATAATCGAATTGGATCGTGCCCGCACCCCTGATGAGAGGTTCGGGAATGGCTGCTCCAGCGATCCGGGGGCAGGACGTATGGCAATAATCGAAGGTATTTTAACGCTTCTTGTCGCGATCGCCATCGCAGTCGTGCTGTACTGGCTCTTCAAACGCGGAGTCGCGCTGATCGTCAACGCGATCGTCGGGATCGTGATCCTGTTCCTGATCAATCTCCTCGACCTGATGCGCATCTTCGGACAGCCGGATATCCCCATCAACTGGCTCACGGTGCTCATCAGCGCGATAGGCGGGCTTGTGGGAGTGCTGATCATCGTGCTCCTGCACATCGTCGGAATATCGCTCGCGGTGTAGTTGCGCAGCGGAACCGGCACGATAGGGTTAAATAACAGCGGAGCCCCCAACCTATTGGGGTGATCGAATGTGCAGTGTCGGCGGACCCATGGACGTTGAGTACAACGAGCGCGTGAAGGGCAGGGATTACCGCTGCAGGGAGTGCGGCGAGCGGTTCAAAGGGGTCGGAAGAAGGCCCGTATGCCCCAGCTGTCAGTCGGACAACGTCGAAGCGGAATGAAGCATCCGCTAGCGGATGATCTCCTCCTCGTCGAAGGAGAATCCTCTTTTCTTCTGATTGGACGGGCGGGGAGCGGGTTTCCCCTCTACATCGAGAGCTGCGAGCGCGAATACTGCGAAGCCGTGCATCCGGACGATCTGGTCGTGGTCTCCGCACCCGAGGGGGGGGCCATCGAGCCGGCGGCGATGCTCTTAACACTCATACGCCGCTACCATCTCCCCCTCGTCATCCTCCCGAAAGAGCATCCCGGGTCCTCCCGGCTGAAACTCGTCGTGGCGGTCGGACCCGAGATCCAGCTCTCCTGCGGCATCCGGCGGGGCACGCACCCCGAGCAGCACCTTCTCTGCTCATCGGATGAGCTCTCGGGCATCCGTCTGGGGGGGGAGGAGGGAGCAGTCGTGCTGGAGAACACGCCTCCCCATATCCGGATCCGCCGCCTGGACGGCGGCGGGCTCCGCACCGCATGAGGATCTGCCGCGGAGCGCCCCCGCTGACGGGAGAGGCCGCAGGTCCCGCGGACAGATTATATTCGATAGATTTTATAATAAACTCTCTATTGCAATTTTTTTATGGAAGGGGAACAGGGTGAACGGGATTTTCCCCATCGTCTTGACCTTAAATAAAATAAAAACAAATATATGGATACTTTTCTCCAGATATTGGTATGCTGTGAGAGGAGGGTTGGATGAAAATTGAGGTTTTAAAGAGCATAAAACAGTCTGAGGAAGAGTATAACACGCTCATTCAGGAAGCGAAGGCCGAAAGGGAGCAGAAACTTTCCGCTGCCAGACTGGAGGCCGAGCATCTGATCGCCAAAGCGCATGCCGAAGCCGAGGAGTACCGGAAGAGGCGGCTCTCCGATGCTCGAGAAGAAGCGGCGAGGAGACGGGCGGAAGCGATCAAGGAGGGGGACGCGCGGGCCGGGTCCCTTCGCAGCAAAGGCATGAAAAACCTCGACAGGGCGGTCGCACTGCTGACGGCGCGTTTCGAGGAGCAGTTCCATGCTAAAGCCTAGGAAGATGAGCCGGCTGCTCATCGTCGCCTCGAAGGAGCAGATGGCTCCCATCATCCGCGAGGTCTACTCCCACCGCATCTTCCACATCAAGGATCACGTGGAGGAGAAGGGCGGAGAGTTCGCGGAGCTCTCCATCGGGAAGCCCCTTCCGGGCGCGAGCGAGGCGTCGGAACGGCTGGTGAAGATCCGCTCCATCGAGAGCATCGTCGGTGTGAACCCGGAGGATCTGCAGCCGAAAAGACGCCACTCCGTGCAGGAGCTCCGGGCGGCAATCGACCGCGATCTCGCACGGATCGCCGACGAGGTCGAGGGGCTTCTCCAGGAGCGCTCGGGGCTCGAGGCGGAGCTGCGGGATCGCGAGCAGCAGATGAAGGAGCTCGAACCTTTTGCAGCCGTACCGATTCCCCTCGAACTCTACCGCGGCTATGCGACGCTCGCCGTCTTCACCGGCAGGGTTCCCCGGGACGTGAACATCGACGTCCCCCACGAGAAGTACTTCTCGGCGCGGAAAGAGGGCAACTTCATCGCGCTGTTCGTACCGAAGGAGCACCAGAGTGCTGCAGAGCAGGCGCTCCTGGCCGCCGGCTTCGCGCCGCTGCCCGTCCCGAAGGGCGAGGGCATGCCGGAGCGCCTCCTGGACGCTCACCGGCAGGAGATCTCCCGGATCACCGCCGGGATCGCTCGGGTCGAGGAGCGCCTCCAGCGGATCAGGACGGAGCAGATGGAGTTCCTGGCAGCATCGGAGGAGATCCTCACAGCGGATGTGGAGCAGGCGTCCGCCCCGCTGCGGTTCGCCACGACAGACCAGGCGTTCATCGCGGAGGGATGGGTTCCCACCGAGGAGGTCCCGCGCCTGAAGTCCGGCATATCCCTGGCGACGGACGGGAGGGTCTACATATCCGATCATCCTGTCGGAATGCACGATCCCGCACCGGTGGAGTATGACAATTCCCGGTTTGCGCAGCCGGCGCAGGCTCTGATCGATCTCTACTCCCGCCCGCGCTACAACGAACTCGACCCGACGCTGCTCGTCGCCATCATCTTCCCGATCTTCTTCGGGCTGATCCTGGGTGACGTCGGCTACGGGGCGATCCTGCTTGTGGTTGCGCTCGCGCTGCGCAGGTTCCTGACATCCCCGGAGGGCAGGCGATTGATCACCGTACTCCTGTACGCCAGTATCACCAGCATCATCTTCGGGGTACTCTTCTCCGAGTTCTTCGGCTTCGCGATACCAGGGCTGGAACCGATACTTCCCTCGAGGCATCTCTCGATCGGCGCCGAGGCGCATGGCGCGGGCCCGGATCTGACGGGTCTTCTCATGCTGGTGATATGGATAGGCATTCTCCAGATCACGCTCGGACGGTCCCTGAACACGTACATCCAGTATCACCACCACGGGACTCGGGGTCTCACCGGACAGGTCGGGTGGATCGCCGTGATGTGGGGCATTCTCGTCATTCTCTGGTCGCTGTTCCCCCTGCCGATGATGCCGGACCTGACCGCGTCTCCGCCCGTGGTCATGGGCCTTTCCCTTCCCGGCATCGTCGGCGCCGTGCTTCTCGTGCTGGGTGTCGTCGGGATCGCGATGGAATCCGCGCTCGAGATCGTAGAGCTGCCCACGATCATCAGCCATACGCTCTCCTATGCACGTCTGGCTGCCGTCGGGCTGTCTTCGGTTGCGATCGCGATGGTCGTGAACCTCATCGCGATCGGGATGATCATCGAGCCGCAGCTCGAAAATCTCTCAGCTGCAGGAATCGTGTTCATCATTCTCGGGGTTGTCGTCCTCGTCATCGGGCACCTGGGGAATACCGCCCTCGGGCTCATCGGAGGGGGACTGCAGTCCCTCAGATTGCAGTATGTCGAATTCTTCACCAAGTTCTACCGCGGTGGAGGCATCAAATACAACCCGTTTGGATTACTAAGACGATTTACGGAGGATTGAAACATGGCAGTAGAAGGCATGACAGTTGAAATGATTGAGGCATCGCAGGCAGGAATGGTTGCGCTCGGAGCAGGGCTCGCCGTAGGGCTCACGGGACTCGCCACCGCCATTGCAGAGTACAGCATCGGTTCCGCAGCTGTCGGGGCAACCGCCGAGAACAAGGACCTGTTCGGTCTCGTGCTCATCCTGACCGTCATTCCAGAGACCATCGTCATCTTCGGGCTCGTGGTTGCACTGCTGATGCTGTTCTGAGACGGAGCGAGCGATGGGACTAGAAGCTGTCGTCAGCGACATCCGACAGAAAGGCAGGCAGGAAGCTGAGGCGATTCGAAGCAGGACCCAGCGGGATGTCAGCGATATCCTTCAGGCAGCCCAGGCGCAGGTGGAGGCAATCAAACTCGAGACCGAACGCGAGGTCAGGGAGCAGACGGCCCGCATCGTCGATCTGGAGGTCTCTTCCGCCAATCTCGTGGTCAAACGCCAGATCCTGAACACGCAGAAGGAGCTGCTGGACCAGGTGTACCGGCAGGCGCTCAGCGCTGTCGGAAACCTCCCCGAATCCTTCCACCGCGAAGCGCTGAAGAAGCTGCTCGCGCAGGTCGTGCGGGAGATCCCGCAGGGTGTGGTCCGCGTGAACAGCCGGGATCGCTCCACGGCACAGCAGCTGCTGGCCGGGGATCCGGCTCTCGCCGGCTACCGCCTGGGAGATCCCGTGGATATCGAAGGGGGCATCATCGTGGAGAGCGCAGGCGGGGATATCAAGGTGGATCTCAGCTATCGAACGTTCCTCGACCGGATCTGGGAATCCGGGTTGAAGGAAGCCTCGGACATCCTGTTCGGCTAGAGGGGGGATCATGGCCGCACTCTTAGGTTCGGCTCCGTACATCTACGTAACCACCCGGTTGCGCGTGCGGAAGACGAAACTGATCCCCCGCGAGGAGTATCTCCGCATGCTCCAGATGAGTCTCCCCGAGATCACCCGCGTGATCCAGGAGACGGAGTACAAGCGGGAGATTGACGAACTCAGCTGGGCGTTCTCCGGCCTGGATCTCGTAGAGGAGGCGCTCTCCTGGAACCTGGCCAAGGAGTACCAGAAGGTGCTGGAGATCCTGCCGGCATCCCTGCGCCAGATGACGGAGAGTTATCTGCGGCGCTGGGATATCCAGAACGTCCTCACCATCCTGCGGGGAAAGGATCAGGGGCTGCCCGTGGGCAAGATCAAAGAGGTGCTGATTCCGGCCGGGGAACTGGACCGCCCGTTCCTGGACCGCCTGCTGACGCTCGACGCCTCCGAGGTCGTCGTCGATGCTCTCAAGGGGTGGAGGCTGTACCCCGTGCTCGCACGGGAGTACCCGCGGGCGGTCGAGTCCGGATCCTACGCGCGCCTGGAGAACGAACTCTACAAGCAGTTCTACCAGGATATGCTGGTCGATGCCCGGAGCGGGATCAAGGGAGGCGGCAAGTTCCTGGACTATATCCGGCTCGAGATCGACATCCGCAACATCCAGAACCTCTTCCGCCTCCGCGTTCAGCAGGAGAAAGGGGATATCCGCGAGATCATGGTGCCGGGAGGGTCCTTTTCCATCGAGGAGCTGCAGCAGCTCAACCAGATCGAGGCGCCCGATGAGTTTATGGATGCCCTGAGGAAACGGGTAAGCAGCAGATCTCTCTTGAGTGTCCTGGAAGAATACCTGAAGAGCGGCGCTACTCCCACCGGCAGCCTGCACGAGGTCGAGCTGGCCCTGACGCGCGTGCAGCTGCACCAGATGGAGCTGATGTCCAAACTGCATCCGTTCTCCATATGGCCGATCCTGGCGTACCTCGAGCTGAAACGCTACGAGATCGTCAACCTGCGTGCGCTGGCCCGCGGAAAAGAGGCAGGGCTCTCCAGCGACAGAATCCGGAGCTACCTGGTGATCTGAATGGAGATGGCAGTCATTGGCAGCAGCGAGTTCATCGTGGGGTTCCGGCTCGCCGGGATCCGCAAGATCTACGCTGCAGACGACGAGGAGAGACTGAAAGAACATATCGCCAGGGTTCTGGAGGACGATGAGGTCGGCATCCTCGTAATGGACAGCAGAGATATGGACAGGATCCCCCCGCGGCTCCGGACGACGCTCGAGAACTCGGTGAAACCTACCGTGATCGCGATCGGAGGCGAGGAGAGCGGCATGTCCATGCGAGAACGAATAAAGAGATCAGTGGGTGTTGATCTGTGGAAGTAGTGAGTCTGGTAAAACCCAAAAAAACCGAAGGCGGTGTTCTCAAGCGGATCTCGGGACCCGTGGTCACCGCCGTGAACCTAGATGCCCACATGTACGACCTGGTGAAGGTCGGCAACGAGGAGCTGATGGGCGAGGTCATCAAGATTCAGGGCGAGAACGTCATCATCCAGGTGTACGAGGATACCGCGGGGATCAAACCCGGCGAGCCCGTCTCCAACACCGGCCTTCCGCTGGCGGTGGAGCTCGGACCGGGGCTGCTGACCAGCATCTACGACGGGATCCAGCGGCCTCTCTCGGTGCTCGTGGACAAGATGGGCAACTTCATCGAGCGGGGGGTCTCCGCCCCGGGCCTGGACCGCTCGAGGAAGTGGGAGTTCAAGCCGACGGTGAAAGCCGGCGACCGGGTCGAGCCGGGGAGCGTCATCGGGGAGGTGCAGGAGACGCACAACATCGTCCACCGCATCATGGTGCCGCCCAACGTCAGGGGCGGCACCGTCGCGTCCATCCGGGCGGGATCCTTCACGGTGGAGGAGGTCGTCTGCACCCTGGACAGCGGCGCCGCTCTCACCATGATGCAGAAGTGGCCGGTCCGCGTGCCGCGCCCGGTGAAGGAGAAGCTGAACCCCGACATCCCGCTCATCACGGGCCAGCGGATCCTGGACGGACTGTTTCCCATCGCCAAAGGTGGAACGGCAGCCATCCCGGGCCCGTTCGGCAGCGGGAAGACGGTGACGCAGCAGCAGCTCGCCAAGTGGAGCGACGCGGAGATCGTGGTCTACATCGGCTGCGGCGAGCGGGGGAACGAGATGACCGAGGTGCTGACCGAGTTCCCGCACCTGCAGGACCCGAAGAGCGGTCGCCCCCTGATGGAGCGGACGACGCTGATCGCGAACACCTCCAACATGCCGGTGGCGGCCCGCGAGGCCTCTGTGTATACGGGGATCACGATCGCGGAGTACTTCCGCGACATGGGCTACGATGTCTCGCTGATGGCGGACTCCACCTCCCGCTGGGCAGAGGCGATGCGGGAGATCTCGTCCCGGCTGGAGGAGATGCCGGGCGAGGAGGGGTATCCGGCCTACCTGGCGGCACGCCTCTCGGAGTTCTACGAGCGTGCCGGGCGGGTGCGGGCGCTCAACGGCGCCCACGGATCCGTCTCGGTCATCGGGGCCGTATCGCCGCCGGGCGGGGACTTCTCGGAGCCGGTCACCCAGAACACCCTGCGCATCGTGAAGGTCTTCTGGGCGCTCGATGCCAAGCTCTCCCAGCGCCGTCACTTTCCGGCGATCAACTGGCTGAACTCCTATTCGCTCTACCTCGACTCGCTCCACGACTGGTATGACCAGCACGTCTCGCCGGAGTGGAACGGCATCCGCGCATGGGCGATGGAGGTGCTGCAGAAGGAGGCGGAACTCCAGGAGATCGTGCAGCTCGTCGGTTCGGACGCGCTCCCCGAGGAGCAGCAGATAACAATCGAGGTGGCGCGGCTGATCCGCGAGGTCTTCCTGCAGCAGAACGCCTACGATGCCGTGGACACGTTCTGCGACATGGGAAAGCAGTACGACATGATGAAGGCGATCCGGGCCTACGCCGATCTCGCGTACGCGGCGCAGGCGGCTGGCGTGCTGCCGCAGCAGATCCTGACGGTGCCGAGCAAGAGCGAGCTGCCGCAGATCAAGTTCATCAAGGACTACAAGCCGGTGCTCGCCCGCCTGATGCAGCAGATGGAGCAGGAGTTCCTGGCGCTGCGGGGAGGATGAGAGCATGAAGGAGTACAGAACCATAACGCAGATTGCCGGCCCGCTCCTCTTCGTGGAGAAGACCGAACCCATCGGATACGGCGAAATGGTGAACATCGTCCTCTCCGACGGGACCGTGAAGAGAGGGCAGGTGCTGGACACCAGCGACGAGATCGTGGTGGTGCAGGTCTTCGAGTCCACTGCGGGGATCGGGAGGGACAGCGGCATCCGCTTCACCGGCGAGACGATCAAGATGCCGGTCGGGCGGGAGATGCTCGGGCGCATCCTCTCCGGCGGCGGCAAGCCCATCGACGGCGGCCCGGAGATCGTCCCCGAAAAGAGGCTCGATATCACGGGCGCCGCCATCAACCCGTATGCGAGGGCGTCGCCGGCGGAGTTCATCCAGACGGGCATCTCCACGATCGACGGCATGAACACGCTCGTCCGCGGGCAGAAGCTGCCCATCTTCAGCGGCGCGGGGCTCCCCCACAACGACATCGCCCTGCAGATTGCACGGCAGTCGAAGGTGCTGGGGTCGAAGGAGCCCTTCGCCGTGGTCTTCGCGGCGATGGGGATCACCAAGGAGGAGGCCAACCACTTCATGGCCGACTTCGAGCGCACGGGCGCGCTGGAGCGTGCGGTGGTCTTCCTGAACCTGGCCGACGACCCGGCGGTCGAGCGGATCATCACGCCCCGTCTCGCCCTGACGACAGCCGAGTACCTCGCGTTCACGCTCGGGATGCACGTGCTCGTCATCCTGACCGACATGACCAACTATTGCGAGGCGCTGCGGCAGATCGGTGCGGCCCGCGAGGAGGTGCCCGGGCGCCGCGGCTATCCGGGCTACATGTACACGGACCTCGCCAGCATCTACGAGCGGGCCGGGATCATCCACGGCGTGAAGGGCTCGATCACGCAGTTCCCGATCCTCACCATGCCGGGCGACGACATCACCCATCCCATCCCGGACCTGACGGGCTACATCACCGAAGGTCAGATCGTGATCTCCCGCGAGCTCCACCGCAAGGGCATCTATCCGCCCATCAACGTGCTGCCCTCGCTCTCGCGGCTGATGAATCTGGGGATCGGCGTCGGGCACACCCGCGAGGACCACAAGAAGGTCTCCGACCAGATCTACGCGGCCTATGCGGAGGGCAACGACCTGCGGGGGCTGGTCGCCATCGTCGGCAAGGACGCCCTCTCCGAGCGCGACCGCATGTTCCTGGAGTTCGCCGACCTCTTCGAGGACCGCTTCGTCCGCCAGGGCCCGAACGAGGACCGATCGATCACCGAGACGCTGGACCTCGGCTGGGACCTGCTCTCCACGCTGCCGGTGGACCAGCTGGTGCGGATCGACCGCCCGCTCATCGAGAAGTACCACCCCACGTTCCGGAAGAAGACCGAGGCTGCAGCACCGGCGGCGGCGACGAGGTAAGTCGGCATGGCGCTCCGTGATGTCAAGCCCACGCGGTCTGAACTGATCAACCTGAAGAAGAGGATCGCGCTCTCCCAGAGAGGCTACAACATCCTCAAGAAGAAGCGCGACGGGCTGATCCTCGAGTTCTTCAAGGTGCTCGAGGAGGCGAAGAGGAGCCGGGGGGACCTGCAGGCCGCCTACAACCGCGCCAGCGAGATGATCGCGCTCGCCAACACCGTGGAAGGCACGATCGGGATCAAGTCCGCCGCCTTCTCTGTAAAAGAGGTCCCGGAGATCGATCTCCGCTCCAAGAACATCATGGGCGTCGTCGTGCCCGAGATCTCCGCCTCCAAGGTGCGGAAAGGCATCCTGGACCGGGGATACGGGTTGATCGGGACGTCCTCGGTGCTCGACGAGGCTGCCACCGCCTACGAGGAGCTGGTGGAGGCGGTCATCAGGAGCGCGGAAGTCGAGACCACCATGAAGCGGCTCCTGGACGATATCGAGAGCACCAAACGGCGCGTGAATGCGCTGGAGTTCAAGGTGATCCCGGAGCTCTCCGCCGCCCGGGACTTCATCAAGATGCGCCTCGACGAGATGGAGCGGGAGGAACTCTTCCGTTTGAAAAAGATTAAGGCGAGAACCTCCGAATAGGTGGTTG
The DNA here is from genome assembly GCA_030019205.1 of Methanomicrobiales archaeon. Lineage (NCBI taxonomy): Archaea > Methanobacteriati > Methanobacteriota > Methanomicrobia > Methanomicrobiales > Methanomicrobiales archaeon. The sequence goes on along the minus strand of JASEFH010000012.1, from coordinate 39,044 downwards.
GATGACCACCATCGGAACTCTCTCGGATGTGGACGGGCGGGGGAAGACCGTTCTCCTCCGCCTCGATCTCAACTCCCCCATCGATCCTGCCACCAGCCAGATTCTGGACGATAAAAGGTTCCGCGAGCACCTGCCCACCATCCAGCACCTCGAAGGCAGCCGGCTCGTCATCCTGGCCCACCAGAGCCGCCCCGGAAAGAAGGACTTCACCACGCTCGAGGCGCACGCGGAGAAGCTCGAGAAGCTCCTCCACCGCCCCGTCGCCTACGTCGACGACATCATCGGGCGGCAGGCCCGCGAGGCCGTCCGGGGTATGCGGAGCGGGGACGTGCTCATGCTGGAGAACGTGCGGTTCAATGCCGAGGAGAACCTGACGGTAAAGCCCGAAGAAGCGGCCAAGACGCACCTGGTGCGGAGGCTCTCCGCCATGGCGGACATCTTCGTGAACGATGCCTTCGGCACGGCGCACCGCTCGCAGCCCACGATGGTGGGGCTGCCGCTCGCCATGCGGTCGGTCGCCGGTCTCCTGATGGAGAAGGAGGTGCTCACGCTCTCCCGCGTCTTCTCGGGGGCTCCCCGCCCGGTCTGCTTCGTCCTGGGGGGGACCAAGGTGGACGACTCCGTGGCGGTCGCGGAGCACGTCCTGAAGTCGGGCATCGCCGACCAGATCCTGGTCATCGGGGTGGTCGGGAACGTCTTCCTGCTGGCGAAGGGCGCAAACATCGGGAAGCCCTCCACCCAGCTGATCGAGCAGCTGAAGTACATGGGGGAGGTGGAGAAGGCGCGGCAGCTCCTCGAACAGTATGCCGGCCAGATCGTGGTTCCGGAGTACGTCGCCGTGCGGGACGGCAGCGGCAGCCGCGTGGAGTACCCTATCGGGCAAGTTCCGGAGGACGCTCCGGTGCTGGACATCGGGACGGATGCCATCCTCGCCATGGGGGACTGCCTCCGCCGTTCGGGAACGGTCGTCTTCAACGGGCCCGCAGGAGTGTTCGAAGAGGCGGCGTTCGCCATCGGCACCCACGAGCTCCTGAAGGTGGCGGGAAAAGCGGCCTTCTCGGTCGTCGGGGGCGGGCATACCGCCGCGGTCATCGAGCGGATGGGGATCGAGCGGGAGTTCACCCATATCTCTACAGGCGGAGGAGCCTGCATCGAGTTCCTGACGGGCAGGAAACTGCCGGCCGTGGGTGCTCTGGAGCGCTCGAAGCAGCTCTTTCTCTGAACCTGTACTGCGATCGGGGCCGATGGCCAGGTCGTAGATCTTTTAGCAGCAGACACTCGAGATCCATCACATTCGCGCGGAGGGATCAGGAGGAGGGGGATCTCCCGCTTCCATACGATAGCGCTCACCACGGAGTGCCGACGGGAAACCTTCCCGGGATGGATTTCCGCATAACTTGCTCCCCCTGTGCAACCTGACTTTCCGCAAATCAGGCATACAGGGGGGAAAGGCCATTTTTTGCCGTTTTGCGATATCGATGTCAGAACATCCTCCCCTGCACGGTGAATTTTCCTGACTCCAGGGTTATGCCGTACGCGCATGATTCTTTCGGGATCTCATAATACCATTGGCCCTTTCTTAAAATGGGTCGTCTCAATGTCTTTCATGTGCCTGTCGGGGCGGAAGTCGGGGGTACAAGCCCTATCGCAACTATGGGAGGGGGTGCACAATCCCACCGGGATTCCAGAATGCGGAGATCAATCCCGAACGGGATGCAATGGAGGCGGGTCCTATCGCACCTTTCGGGGAGGAGCAGCGCACCTTCCCCCCGTACCCCTCCCCGCCCGCAGGATACCGCAGGGAGAACGACGAACGCAATCCCGTTGCCGTGCACCTCCCGGTGCGACAGCCCCTGCTCGGGAAAGAGTGGATCCCCGCTCCCGTGAAAGGGATCCTGTACAGATCCTGCCCGAGGGGCGCTCTCATCCCCTCTCAGCCCGCACCCCGGGATTGGCGGCATGACGCGCGGGGTTGGGGGTCTACCTGATCCGCCCGAACTCCTGGCTCACTTCAGCGGCGGATCGGTACTCCCTGTCCACGAAACGATCGAGGGCCTCGATCGCCGCATCGGTCGCACCCCGCTGGCGTGCATAGTCCATGATCTCCCGCTTGCTCCGGGGATAGTCGATCCCGCCGAGATGCCTCTGCAGTGCCGACGCGCTCGGGCTCGCAAAGGTCCTGTCCGACATGGCGGACTTCTTCGCCGGATCCCTGCTCTCTCCATGCCTTCTTTTTGCCATTGTGTCCACCGCTCGATGCCTGCACCCGGCGCGGGAGGAGGCGCCCCCCATTCCGCGGAGACTGCATATAGGTTTCGGAGGACCGGACGGAACGCCACCTCGGGGGAAACCCGCAGGGGCTGCCGGCGGACGGGCGGTGCGGGTCGGCTGCCGGCGAGCTCATTTATCCCCTCCCCCGCCATGCACGCTCATGGCAGCATTCTTCGTCCCCGGGATATCGCCGCTGGAGGCGATCCTGCGAGCGGCCCCGATCTGCCTGGTCCTGCTCTTCCTGTTCCGCGCGATCGGGCGGCACGAGTTCGCGGATCTCTCGCCCTTCCAGCTGATCCTTCCGCTGGTCATCTCCGAGAGCGTCTCGGACGCCCTCTCTGCAGGAGACACCTCGCTGGCGACGGCACTGATCTCCGCCCCGCTCTTCGAGCCGCCCCGCACCGGGTGCATCGTCCGGAGGCGCCCGCCAGGATTGCTTCGGCCACAACTTTGACAAAGGGGCGAAAGTATTATCATGCCTGAGATCCATGGGGGGAGATGCCTCAGAGTGACGAAGAACCGCAACAAGTTCTGCATGTTGCAGTGAGTAACCAGGTCGCACCGGTGAAAAGACCTGGAAACGATTGAGACACTGCAACCATGGACCGAACAGAACAACGACGGTTTTTACTGCTCTGGGGCCCCTTTTCGTGAAGGTTGCCTTAATTGTCTTCCCTATGGAAGATGCCGGGCGGATTCTCCGGCACCGAAGACGGATCCGGATCGCCATTTCCGTGTATGGTCGGGTATCCGGCGCCGGATGGATTATCCGCGATGCGGTTGGAAACGCCGATGGTCAGGCCCTCCCTGATCGGATGCCGGCCCCGCGTCGACATCGGCGATCCCGCCGCATGCCCCCGGGGATGCCGGGAATGCGCTCGAGCGTTCCGCCCGTTCCGCGTGCGGTGCGCCGGGGCGGCTCATGGCGAAAGTTTTATCGTGTATTAAAACTATATTAAAGCGCCCTCAAATTGAGCGATTTCAGGTTCGATCATGCCCGCCGATCTCTCGAATCTCATTGCATCGCTGAAGAGGAGTGCACTGGAACGGTGCCGCGAGAGGGTGATCGCCGCTTCCGAAGGGGTTGAAAAACGAGCGCCGCCCCCCGAATACCCTGGTTATTCCAATCCTCCCCCCAGAGTGGGATCCACTCTCAAGCGCCACTACGGATTGGCGTGAGGCATCGAACGGAGACGGATCATGGCAGCCGAACGGTCTCTACTACAGAAGATCCGGGAGAAGGAGCTCGAGATCAGCGTCCAGGTGGATGCCGCCCGCGAGGAGTCGGAACGCAGGATCGCCGAGGCGCGGAGCGAAGCTGCCGCAATCATCCAGCAGGCCGAGCAGGAGGGGGAACGGGAAGCCAGGGCGTACTACCAGAGAGAGCTCGAGAAGATCCGTGAGCAGATCGAGCGGATGAGGACGGAAGGACTGCGGGAAGCGGAGTCCATCCGCACGAAGGGAGAAGGGAGGTTGCAGAAGGCGGTCGAGAGAATCGTGCATGCCGTTGCTCCGGAGTAGGTTGCCATGCTGCAGAAGATGAAGAAGATCCAGGTGTTCGGCAACAAAAAGGATCTCCAGAGCGTGGTCGATGTACTCTACCAGACGGGCACGGTCCACCTGGAGGACGTCTCCCGGCGCATCCTCCCCGGAAGCACGCTCTTGCGGAGAATGGAGGTCGAGCGGGGAGGCGAACTCTCGAGCGCGATGGTGAAACTGAACGGTATCCACGCCGCTCTTCCGAAGGCGGAAGTGGATCCACGCGTATACGATTCCCTGTATCAATCGTTCCAGAAGGGGAGCCCGGATCAGGTGCTCCGGCGCGCGAACGAGATCATCGATGAACTGGGTCCGAAGACGAAAGACCTGATCTCCCGAAAGAGCGATCTCGAGTTCACCCTCTCGTCGCTCGCCCGCTACGAGCAGATCATCCGCAAGATCCAGCCGCTCGAGGACCAGCTGCCGATCCTGGAGGGGTTCGAGGTCACGGTCATCCTGATCCAGAGCGAGTTCCGGGACATCCTGGAGATCGTGCGGAATGCGATGGTGGAACTCACCCGGAACCAGTTCGAGCTCATATCCGCGGATATCGATGAGAAGACCATCGCCGCCGTCACCGTCTTCAACAAAAAATACTCCGAGCATGTGCACTCGTTCCTCTTCTCCCAGAACGTGAACGAGGTCCGTCTCCCGCAGGAGTACCTGGGGCGGCCCTTCCACGAGATCCTGGCGATGATCGAGGAGAAGAAGAAGTCGTCCCTCGAGCAGATACGGAGAATCGATAGCGACCTGGCGAACCTGGGCGATGCCTGGTACCCGGAGATCTCCGTGCTGAAGAGGATCCTGGACGATCGGGTGAACGAGTCCAGCGTGTACGGGAAGTTCGGGCAGACCGACTTCACGTTCCTGATCGAAGGCTGGATCCCGGTGAAGGCCCTGAAGCGGACAAAGAGCGCCCTGCATGAGATGTTCGGGGAGAGAGTGGTGGTCCACGAACTCATGCTCACTCCCGAACAGGAGGACGAAGCCCCCACGTTCTACGACAACCCCCGCATCGTGAAACCCTTCGAGTTCCTCATGGGGCTCGTCAGCCCGCCACGGTACAGGGAGATCGATCCGACTCCGATCCTGGCCCTTTTCTTCCCCTTCTTCTTCGGGCTGATGGTGGGCGACGTCGCGTACGGGCTGATCATTCTCGGGATCGCTCTCCTGGTGAAGTGGAAGTACAGGGGAGAGGCCTGGATCCAGAACCTGGGCAGCATCCTGATCATCTCTTCCATCTCCGCGATCTTCTTCGGATTCCTCTACGGCGAGTTCTTCGGGAACCTGGGGGAGGAGATGGGCTGGCTGCATCCGATCGAGATCATGGGCGTCACCTTAAACCGCATCGAGGCGATGGTTCCGCTGCTCGTATTCTCCATCGCGATCGGCGTCTTCCATGTATTCCTCGGCCTGACTCTCGGGATCATCAATGCCTACCGCAAACGCGTCGGGTGCACCAAGCACATCTGCGAAAAACTCGGCATGATGGTCGTCATCCTCGGCCTGCTGATCGTGATCGCAGGCGCCGCCGGGATCCTTTCGGAAAATCTGCTGTATCCCGGCATCGGACTCATGATCGTGGCGGCGGTGCTCATCCTCTATGGGGGCGGCTTCTTCGGTATCTTCGAGATCATCAGCACCGTCGGGAACATTCTCTCCTACGCCAGGATCATGGCGATCGGCATGACCTCCGTCATCCTGGCCCTGGTCGCCAACGAGCTCGGCGGGATGATGGAGGTTGCGGCCGTCGGGGTGCTGGTGGCAGCCCTCCTGCACATACTCAACATCGCCCTGGCGATGTTCAGCCCGTTCCTGCACTCCCTCCGGCTGCACCTGGTCGAGTTCGATACCAAGTTCTATGAAGGCGGGGGCAAACTCTACAAACCTTTCCGAAGAGAGGAGCAACCGGGATAGGCGGGAGATAGCATGTAGCAGCCGTATAAGGGTACAGGGTGCAATCGTTCGATTTTCTGGTCCCGTGGTGTGGGAGCCATGGCGACCGCATTCCAGCGCCGTCAGGGGATCTTCCGCATAGCCTCCCGATAACAAATATATATGCCTGTGCAGATGGAGACCATGGCATAAACCAAACTGGAGATGAGAAAGATGGTGGATTTTGGTATTCCTCTGGGGGCCGGACTGGCCTTCGGACTGGGAGCACTGGGAACGGGAATCGCGCAATCGAAGATCGGCGCAGCCGGGGCAGGAGCGGTGGCGGAGAAACCGGAGACGTTCGGCTCCATGATCATTCTGGTGGCCATTCCCGAGACCCTGGCCATTCTGGGATTTGTGGTGGCGTCGATGATCATGGTCATGCTGGAGTGAGGGGGTCGTCGTACGGCACGAGGGGGGCTCGGGGGAGCCGGCGTCCATCCCCCCGCCGGATGGCCGGGACGCTCCGGACGGCATGCGGGGAGGGGGTTCCCGGGGGGCTAGCGCGATGCAGTATGCAGAGCTGATCCGATCCGTGGAACTGGGCGCTGCCGAGAGGATCGAGGAGATCCGCAGGCGGGCCGACAGAGAGATCGAGAGTATCCGGCGGGACGCGGAAGAGAAGGGAGCGGCGATCCGGCAGGAGCACCGGGAGCAGGCCGTCCGCGCCGTGGCCTCGGAGAGGGAGAGGCAGATCTCGGGCACGAGAAAGGACATACGGATGGAGATCCTGAAGGCCAAAGCCGATCTCCTGGACCGGGCCTTTCGGGGTGCGGAAGCCGCCCTGGCGTCGGTGCGGGAGAGGGGGACCTACCCCGCGATCTTCAGAAACCTGCTGCTCGAAGCGGTGCGGGAGATGGACGAGGAGACGTTCCAGATCCACGTGAACGGCAGAGATGCGGACCTCTGCCGCTCGATCCTGCAGGATCTGAACATGAACTGCGAGATCCTGCCCGATCTGCACTCCGCAGGAGGGTTGATCGCCCGTTCGCGCGACGGGAGGCTGGTCGTCGAGAACACCCTCGAGTCCCGGCTGGCCCGGGCACGGGAAGCACTGCGATCCGAGATCTTCCCCCTGCTGTACGGTGATTGAGGTGGAGTTCGAGTACGCCAATGCCCGCATCCGGAGCATGAAGGGGGACCTGCTGGGAGCCGACGAGATGGAGAGTCTGATCGTCAAACCCGATCTCGACGCCGTAATCGCCGAACTGAGTGGAACCCCCTACGGGAAGGATGTGGAGACGGCAAGCGCGCAGTACAGCGGCATCGTGGCCGTTGAAGTGGCCCTGCGGCGGAACTTCACCCGGAACTTCCAGAAGATTCTGGCGTTCCTGCGGGGAGACGAGGCAGAGGTCTACATTCGAACCCTTCTCGCCCGCTGGGATATCCAGAACATCAAGACGATCCTCCGCGGGAAGAACATCCATGCCGATCCGATCGAGATTGCCGAGTGCCTTGTCCCTGCAGGGGATCTGGACGAGACCGTCCTCACCGAGCTGATCAGCCAGCCGGATGTCCGGGCTGTGATCGACCTGATGGCGACGTGGGGGATCGAGTATGCCACGCCGCTCACACGCAGGTTCAGTGAGTTCATCGAACAGCGGGATCTCTCCATCCTCGAGTATGCGCTCGACATGTTCTACTACAAGAACGCCCTGCAGACCGTAAAAGAAGGTTCCTACAATGACCGCATCCTCGAGGAGATGATACGGACCGAGATCGATGTGACCAACATCAAGACGATCCTGAAGATGCTGCGGGACAGGATGGATGTGGAGGATGCGGGGAAGTACCTCATCCCGGGGGGCATCGCCCTCGATGCCGGAAGGATGCACTCCATGCTCACCGCCGGTACGATCGAGGGTGCCGTCAAGCACCTCGAGCCGACGCCGTACGCCTTCCTCGCCCGGGCACCGGAGGACGCCCTGCGGGGCGACAGAATATCGCCCCTCGAGAAGTGGCTCGATAACTACCTGATGCAGAAGGGGATCGCCAGGTTCCTGGGCTGCCCGCTCTCCATCGCTATGGCGATCGGCTATCTCTGGGCGAAGTACCGCGAAGTGACCAACCTCCGGATCATCGCACGCTGCAAGACGGAGGACGTCTCCGAAAAAGAGCTCCGGGGGGAACTGCTCCATGTATAAACTCGTCGTCGTCACGGATCCGGAGACCGCCTCGGGGTTCCGTCTGGCCGGCGTGGACGTGCTCGAAGCGTCCGGTGCGGAGGAGGCGCGGGAGATCATACCTCCCCTCCTCTACCGGGACGATACCGGTATCGTCGCCGTCAGCGAGGACCTGATGGGTTCGCTGGACGAGAAGGTGATGGAGAGGATCGAGAAGACCTACAGGCCGATCATCATCCCGATTCCTGCCGGTGCGCGATCGATGGAGAGATCCGGCTACATCGAGCGGCTGCTGCGGAGGGCGATCGGCTACAACATCGTATGGAGGCGATGAATGTGAGTATTCAGGGGAGCGTACGGCGCATCTCCGGCCCGGTCGTCATCGCGAGCGGGATGAGAGGCTCGAAGATGTACGACGTGGTGAAAGTCGGGGAGGACGAGCTGAACGGGGAGATCATCCGCCTGGAAGGCGACGACGCGATCATCCAGGTGTACGAGGATACCTCGGGGCTGAAGATTCGGGAGCGGGTTGTCAATACGGGAACGCCCCTCTCGGCGGAGCTGGGGCCCGGCCTGATCTCCTCCATCTTCGACGGCATCCAGAGGCCCCTCCCGCTCCTCGCCGAGAGGAGCGGCTCGTTCATCACCCGGGGGATATCCGTCCCCGGGCTCGATCGGCGAAAGAAGTGGCTATTCAGGGCAGCCGTGCGGCCCGGCGAGAGCGTAACCGCCGGCGATGTCCTGGGCGCGGTACAAGAGTACCACATCGAGCACCGCATCCTGGTGCCGCCCGGCACCGCCGGCACCGTGCGGCATGTGGAGGAGGGCGAGCACACTGTGCTCGATCCCGTCTGCACCCTGGACGACGGGACGGAGATCCCCATGCTCCAGAGGTGGCCGGTGCGGAGGGGGAGGCCGTACCGGAAGAAACTCGACACCAGCCTCCTCCTGGTCACCGGGCAGAGGGTCTTCGATACCGTGTTTCCCGTGACCAAGGGGGGGACGGCGATGATCCCGGGAGGGTTCGGGACGGGCAAGACCGTATCGGAGCAGACCCTCGCCAAGTGGTCCGACACCCAGATCGTCGTATACATCGGCTGCGGTGAGCGGGGCAACGAGATGACCGACGTTCTCTCCGAGTTCCCCGAGCTCGTGGATCCGAGAACGAACCTGCCTCTCATCCAGAGGACCATCCTCATCGCCAACACCTCCAACATGCCCGTCGCAGCGCGGGAGGCCTCGATCTACACCGGCATCACCATGGCGGAGTACTACCGCGACATGGGCTACGACGTCGCGCTGATGGCGGACTCCACCTCCCGCTGGGGAGAAGCGCTGCGGGAGGTCTCCGGGCGGCTGGAGGAGATGCCGGGCGAGGAGGGGTATCCGGCCTACCTGGCCGCGCGGCTGGCGGCGTTCTACGAGCGGGCGGGCCGCGTGGAGTGTCTGGGCTCCGGCGGGCGCGTGGGCTCCGTCACCATCGTGGGAGCCGTATCGCCGCCGGGCGGCGACTTCTCGGAGCCCATCACGCAGAACACGCTGCGCATCACGGGCACGTTCTGGGCCCTCGACACCAGTCTCGCCTACCGCCGCCACTTCCCCTCGGTGAACTGGATCAAGAGCTACTCCCTCTACCTGGACGCGGTGCAGGAGTGGTTCACCGCCCAGGGCCTGACGGACTGGAAGGAGCTGCGCGACCGCACCATGTACCTCCTCCAGAAGGAGGTGGAGCTGCAGGAGATCGTCCAGCTGGTCGGCCCCGACGCGCTCCCGGAGAGCGAGAAGGCGATCCTGGAGGTGACGAGGATGATCCGCGAGGACTTCCTCCAGCAGAGCGCCTACCACGAGATCGACTCGTTCTGCCCGCTGGAGAAGCAGTACTGGATGCTGAAGGTAATCCTGGCGTTCTACGACCGGGTGAACGAGGCGATGAGCCGGGGTGTCCCCCTGACGAAACTCCTGAAGCTGCCGCTGCGGCCGGAGATCGGGAGGATGAAGGAGCAGCCCGACATCCGTGCGCTGCAGGCCATGATAGGGGAGATCGATCGCAGCATCACGCAGCTGGAGGTGGAGGCATGACAGCCGGCTCCCTCATCCGCAAAGAGCACCGCACCGTCAGCTACGTCTCGGGCCCCCTGGTCTTTGCCGAGTACGCCCGCGGGGTGTCGTTCGGGGAGATCGCGCGGGTGACGCTGCCGAACGGGGAGGAGCGGACCGGTCAGGTGCTGGACGTCTCGGGCAGCCTGGCGGTGATCCAGGTCTTCGAAGGGACCAGCGGGATCGACAGCCAGGATACCCGCATCCGCTTCACCGGGGAGCCCCCGAAGATCGGCGTCTCCCTGGATATGCTCGGGCGGATCCTGGACGGGACGGGCAAGCCCCGGGACGGCGGGCCGGAGGTGATCGAGGAGGCGCGGCTCGACATCAACGGGATGCCGATCAACCCCTTCTCGCGCGACAAGCCCGCCGACTTCATCCAGACCGGCATGTCCGCCATCGACGGGCTGAACACCCTGGTGCGGGGGCAGAAACTTCCCATCTTCTCCGGGTCCGGTCTGCCCGCGAACAAGCTCGCTGCCCAGATCGCCCGTCAGGCGAAGGTGCGGGGCGAGGGCGAGAACTTCGCCGTCGTATTCGTTGCCATGGGGATCACCTTCAAGGAGGCGTCCTTCTTCATGCGGGACTTCGAGCGGACGGGAGCGCTGGAGCGGGTGGTCTTCTTCATGAACCTGGCGGACGATCCCACTATCGAGCGGATCGCCACCCCCCGCTGCGCGCTCACGGTGGCCGAGTACCTGGCCTACTCGCAGGATCTCCATGTGCTCGTCATCCTGACCGACATGACCAACTACTGCGAGGCGCTGCGGGAGGTCTCCACGGCGCGGGAGGAGGTGCCCGGGCGCCGCGGCTATCCGGGCTACATGTACACGGACCTCGCCACCCTCTACGAGCGGGCCGGGAGGATCAAGGGCCGGAAGGGCTCCATCACCCAGATCCCGATCCTCACCATGCCCGACGACGACATCACCCATCCCGTTCCCGACCTGACGGGCTACATCACGGAAGGCCAGATCGTGCTGTCGCGGGACCTCTACCGGCGGGGCGCGGACCCGCCGATCGACGTGCTCCCCTGCCTCTCCCGCCTGATGAACCTCGGGATCGGTCCGGGGAAGACCCGCGAGGACCATCGCAACGTGGCGGATCAGCTCTACGCCTCCTACGCCTACGGGCGGGACCTGCGCAGGCTGGTCGCCATCGTCGGCGAGGAGGCCCTGACGGAGCTGGACAAGAAGTACCTCAAGTTCGCCGACGCCTTCGAGAAGAACTTCGTCACGCAGGGGGAGGAGGAGAGGAGCATCGAACGGACGCTCGGCATCGCCTGGGACCTGCTCTCCATGCTCCCCGAGGATGAGCTGAAGAGGATCAAGGTCGAGTACATCCAGAAGTACCACCCGATGCACAGGAAGGGGTAGCCATGGAGCAGGTAAACCCGACCAGGATGGAGCTGATCCGCAAGCGCGCCCAGATCCGCCTGGCCGAGCAGGGCCGCGACCTGCTGCGGGAGAAGATGGACGCGCTCATCCAGGAGTTCTTCCGCATCATGGAGTCTGTCTCCCGCTCGCGGGACGAGCTGGAGGCGATCTCGGACCGGGCCCGGCACTCCCTCCTGATCGCGCAGGCGGTGGACGATCCGGTGGCGCTCCGCTCCGCATCGTTCGCCACGCGGCGGGGAGTCGCCCTGGATATACGGGGGAAGAACATCATGGGGGTCCCCGTTCCGCTGATCGAGAAGAAGCGCATCTCCAAGAGCGCATTCGAGCGGGGCTACAGCGTCATCGGCGTCTCGGGACGGATCGACGAGGTCGCCGAGAAGTACGAGGCCGAGGTCGACCTGATCATCGGGCTGGCAGAGACCGAGACCTCCCTCCGCCGGGTGGGGGGCGAGATCCAGATGACCCGAAGAAGGGTCAATGCCCTGGAGCAGGTCCTCATCCCGGAGCTGAAGAAGCAGGCCAAGTACATCGAGATCACCATCGAGGAGCGGGAGCGCGAGGATCTCTTCCGCCTCAAGAAGGTGAAGAAGATGATCGAGAAGAGGAAGGGGGGCAGGGCGGAGCCGGGCTGAAAAGAGTGCCCCCTCCGCTTCCCGGGTGCAGCGCGGACGCTCTCCCGCACCCGCAGGGGCCCGCGCACATGCGATTTTTTTAATACGTTTGAGCGAACAGAGTGTGATGGTGAGACAGCAATGCAGGGTCCGAACTTTCCCTCTTCCCACGACACCCGTGCAGCATCCAGAGACGTCATCCGCAGGAGAGGTCTGCAGGCGCTGAACCGACTGAGAAAAGCCGGATCGTCCCCTACCCGGAGAATGCAGTTTCTATCCGCCGATAGAGACCCCGGAGATCACCGCAGATAGGGCCGCCCCGCCATCGGGAGTCCGAGGCAGGGTCAGAGAGTACGGAGCAGTATCTCTCTGACCTCCTCGAGGGCGGCATGCTCCCCGATCTGCCGATTCCGAAGATTTTTTCCGGTCTCGGCCAGGCTCCTGACGTCTCTCTCCGTCAGGCGGGCGAACGCGTACTTCTCCCAGGTGCTCCGTTCGATGGAGACCCAGGCCTCGCCCAGGACGTACTTCAGTGCATCCACATCCGAAGCGGAGAGAAATCGCCACGCAGACCCAAGATTCTGCCGCATCTTCTCGACGGCCACCTCGACCGCCTTCTCCTTCTGGATCTGGAACTTCCGCCTCCCGATCTCGTCGCTCGTGACTTCCGGCATCATCCGACCTCCCTCATGTCTGACGGAGGATGGCGTCCATAACCATAAATATCCACCGAAGCTGCCCGTCCCCCGAACGGGCGTGTTTCCGCCCCCGTGCTGCAGCACGAACCGGGGCGGACGCGAAGGGGTGCGAAGCCGCTTCCCCGGGACCCGCTCCGGGCGGTGACGCACAGCATCCGCGACCCTCTCAGGGACGAACGGCCAGGATGGAGGCGGCGCGCATCGCCGCCGATCTCCCGTCGATCGCGTTCCTCCGCAGCTCGGCCCCGATCCGGATCAGTGTCTCCAGCTCGCCCCGCGAGAGACTGGCAAAGGAACACCGTTCCCAGTCCTTTCTGTCCATGTAGACCCAGGTCTCCCCGAGGATCTGCTTCAGGGCCCGAACCTCCTCGAGGGAGTACACCTGCCAGTTCACGTCCGCACTCTTCTTGATTCGCTCGATCGCGCTCTCCGCCTGTTTCTCCTTCATCACCTGAAAGTACCTCTGCCCCCTCTCGGTCGCAGAGACATCCGCCATCCGATCACCCCCTTCCGCCGTCCGGGACCCCGCGGGTTCCCCTGCGGCGGCGGTCCATGTTCTCCTTCCGGTACCCCGGAACCCCCGTGCCTCCCCGCCCGGTTGCCGCTCCGCACAGTCAGGAGGCGGGCTGCGCCCGAACCACCAGGAGCGGACGGTCGGTATGGATGGCAATCCCGAACGTCGTGCTGCCGAGGAGGATCTCTTTCAACAGCCCTTTGCCATGGGAGCTCATGAGGATCAGCGACACGTCCTCTTCGGCTGCCAGCCGGTTGATCTCGTCAGTCGGCCTCCCCAGGCGGATATGGCCGCTCGAGGGTATTCCGGACGCCTCCAGCTCGGCCTGGAGATCCTTCAGATTCTTCGATGCCTCCTGCACGTAACCGGCGATCTCCTCGCGGGTCTCGCCCCGCGTCACCACGTGGACGAGCACCGCCTCCCGGATCCCCTCCAGCCCCTTGAGGCTCTCGAGCGCGGCGCGCGCCGGTTCCGAGAAGTCCGTGGGACAGAGCACCCTCGTGAAGATCCCCGAACAGTACTTCTCCAGGACTCTGCCCTCCAGGTGTTCGGCCACGCTGTCCCGGATGATGAGCAGGGGAGTCTTCCCGTGCCGCAGGACGCCTGCGGAGACGCTGCCCAGCAGAAGGCCGGAGATGAGGTTGCGGCCCCGGCACCCCATGACGATTACGGAAGCCTGTTCTTCCCGTGCGACCTCCAGGATCTCGGAGGCAACGGTGCCTCCGGTGATGACCCACACGATGTCCTTCACGCGCTTGCCGGCTCGCTCCAGGTACCCCTTCTCCTCGCGGAGCTGTATCTTCGCATTCTCGATCTCCGGCTCGTGCGTCCACCCCCGCCGCGTGTAGTGCGTTCCGTCGATGACATGCAGAAGGATGAGATCGGTTGCCCATGGAATAGCAGTCAGGCATACCAGAGTCTTTTTCGCGCATTGAGAAAAATCGGTCGGGACCAGGATCTTCTGGAACATTCCCCCATCCCGAATCTACATTATCTTTCATGATAATTAATGTTTCGCGCAGCGGATATCCCCGCGGAGTCCCCGGCGCGGCGCTCCCGGAACCCCGGCGCCCCTCCCGCCATCCATCGCGAAAACTATATCAGTGGTTGCACGATCCTCTTTTCATAAGCTATCATGCCAGAGAGTTCCTGCTATCCGTCTCCATCCCATCCTGGAAGAGGGTTACGGATTCCTCTCCAGCGGCGGATCCGGGGAAGGGGAGGATGCGCTGAGATACTTTTAAGGTTTTTGCTCATATGAGTAATATTAACCTGAACCGGACGTGAAGCCGTGAGCAGCAAGGATATCAACATCAGAATCGGGGAGCTCGAGACGGGGATCGGGCACATCCGGGATCTTCAGGTCCGCATCGGCAGAGTCCTCGACGAGAAGTGGGCCGAACCCGCCGGTCCCACGCCGTTTCCATCCCTGACCGCCCTGCGCAACTGGGACAGAACCCTTCTGAACCGCTACAGGCCGTTTTACCTTCCCTTCTGCGATCTCTGCTGTCTGTGCACCTACGGGAAATGCGATCTCACGGGGTCGAAACGGGGTGCCTGCGGGATCTCCATGGCAGCGCAACAGTCCCGCATCGTCCTGCTCGCCGCCTGCATCGGTGCGGCCACCCATATCAGCCACGCCCGCGAACTCGTCGCCCACCTGATCCAGGAGTTCGGGCGGGAGCGGAAGCTCGACGCGGGCTCGAGCGTGGAGGTGGAGGCCCCCGTCATCCGCCTGGTCTGCGGGATCCGCCCCCGCACCCTCGCCGACCTGGAACCGGTGCTCGACTACGCCGAGCAGCAGGTGACGGCCCTCCTCTCGGCCACCCACACGGGCCAGGAGGGCGATCCCATCGATCTGGAGTCGAAGGTGCTCCATGCCGGCATGGTCGACCAGGTGGGGATGGAGGTCGCGGATATCGCGCAGATCTCCGCGTACAATTTCCCCAAGGCAGAACCGGCGACGGCCCTCGTCGACCTGGGGATGGCCGCCGTGGATACGGCAAAACCGGTCATCCTTGTCATCGGCCACAACGTCCCCCCGGCGGCAGGTATTCTGGATTACCTGCAGGATCGGGGGCTCGCGGGCGGTGTCGAGGTGACCGGCATCTGCTGCTCGGCGATCGATGCGTCGCGCTACTCCCCCGAGGCCAAGATCGTCGGGCCCATCTCCTGGCAGATGCGCTACGTCCGCAGCGGCATTCCCGATGTGGTCGTGGTCGACGAGCAGTGCATCCGCACCGATATCCTGGAGGCGGCGAAGGCGCACGGCATGCCGCTCATCGCCACGAGCGAGAAGGTCTGCCTGGGGCTCCCCGACCGCACGGCGGATGCGGCCGATGCAATCGTGGCCGATCTCACCGGAGGGCGTTCGCCGGGGGCTTTCATCCTGGATCCGGAGAAGGTGGGCGAGGTCGCGGTGAAGACCGCTCTCGCCGTCGCACCCGCGCGGCGTGCCGCGCGGAACGCGCCGTACCGGGTGGATCCACGCGAAGAAGCCGGGCGGTGCGGGGGGTGCGGGTTCTGCCAGCGCGCCTGTCCCAACGACCTGAACGTCCCGAAGGCGATGCAGGCGTGCGCCGCCGGCGATACCGGGATGCTCGCCGCCCTCTACGACGCCTGCCTCGGCTGCACCCGCTGCGAGCACGCCTGCCCGCAGGGAATCCCCGTCCACTCCTGCATCCTGGCCGCGGCAGGAGAGTCGATCAGGAACGAGCGGTTCAGCATGCGGACCGGGCGCGGCGCCATCGGGGATATCGAGATCCGCCAGGTCGGGGGGCCGATCGTCCTCGGCGAGATCCCGGGCGTCGTCGCCTTCGTCGGCTGCGCCAACTACCCGGACGGAGGGAGGGAACTCGCGGAGATGGCGGGGGAGTTCGCCACCAGGAAGTACATCGTCTGCACCTCGGGCTGTGCGGCGATGACCATCGGCATGTACCGCAACGAGGAGGGAAAGACCCTGTACGAGACCTACCCCGGCGACTTCCAGGCGGGCGGCATCGTGAACGTGGGCTCCTGCGTATCGAACGCCCATATCGCCGGTGCCGCGATCAAGATCGCCAGCATCTTCGCGCGGAGAAACCTGCGGGCCAACTACGAGGAGATCGCCGACTACGTGCACAACCGCGTCGGGGCCGTCGGGATCGCCTGGGGGGCGATGTCGCAGAAGGCCGCCTCGATCGCGGCCGGATTCTGGAGGCTCGGCATACCCGTCATCGTAGGGCCGCACGGCACCAAGTACCGGCGGATGCTCCTCGGGCGTGCGGACCGCGAAGAGGACTGGTACGTGCTCGACGCCCGCTCGGGCGAGGAGGTCTATACCGGTCCCGTTCCGGAGCATCTCTTCATCGCCGCGGAGACACCGGAGGAGGCGATGATCCTGGCAGCCAAACTCTGCATGCGGCCGAACGACACCGCCCGCGGCAGGGCGCTCAAGCTCACCCATTATATCGACCTCCACCGCCGCCACCGCGGCGGCATTCCGGATGACCTCCCCCTCTTCGTCCGCACGGCGAGCGATATCCCCATCACCATGAAGGAGGAGCTGCTGCAGGTGCTGCGCGAAAAAGACTGGAAAGAGATCAGAATCCCGGATCCGACGCTGCTGAGACGGCCGGCACGGGGGCGGCAGGATTGACGGACACGGACAGCTGGCAGACTGCGGAGGTGGGGGGGCCCCGCAGGGCTGCCGTCATCAGGAAAGCGGTGGCGGCGGCCGCGGTGATACGGCGGGCAGAGCGGCCGATTCTCATCCTGGGCCACCGGGCGGGCGAGAGAGAGTGCAACGGCGGGCGGATGATCGACTGCCTGATCGGTCTCGCGCGGGCGAGCGGCTGTACGGTGGTTGCCAGCGGCAACGCGAGCTCCGCACTGCGGGAGAGGGGCTATCCCCCCCATGCGGCGATGCCGGCCGTGGAGCTCGGGAGCCGCCTGACGGACCCGGCCTGGACGGGCATCGACGGGAAGGGGGCCTACGATCTGGCGATCCTCGCCGGCCTCCCCTACCCGATGGCCTGGACGCTCCTCTCCGCCCTGAAGCACTTCTCGCCCGTAAAGACCCTCTGCCTGGACCCCGGCTACCAGCCGCAGGCGACATGGTCGCTCCCGAACATCTCCCTTGCCGACTGGGCGGCGTTCATGCACGCACTCAACGCGAGCCTCGCTTCAACGGAGGGGGGAGGATAGCATGGTTCAGGATTTTCCGGTCGAGGTCGGACTCGTCCACGAGGGGGAGCGGATCCGCAAAGAGGAGATGCAGGTGGAGTTCGGCGGGCCCCGCGTGGCGGAGAAGTTCGAGCTGGTGCGGGTCCGCCCGCGGGAGGCGATCACGCCCGGGGAGATCCGGATCCTGGGCCCGGATCTGGCCGAGCTTCCGCAGGGTTCGAGCCATCCCCTCGGCATCCTGGTCGAGATCGCGGGCTCCCAGCTGGAAGAGAACCTGGAAGGGGTGATCGAGCGGCGCATTCACGAGTACAGCAACTACATCCAGGGTCTGATGCACCTCAACCAGCGCTACGACATCTGGATCCGCCTCTCGAAGAAGTCCTTCGCCAGGGGGCTGAACTCGCTGCGATTCATCGGCCAGGTGATGCAGGAGCTCTTCAAAAACGAGCTGCCCATCATCGAAGGGCTCCAGATCACCTTCATCACCGATCCCGAAAAGGTGCACGAGCAGTACGGTGAGGCGCTCGCCGTCTACGAGGCGCGGGACGCCCGGGCCCGGGGGCTGACCGACGAGGACGTCGACGTCTTCTACGGGTGCGCCCTCTGCCAGTCGTTCGCCCCGACGCACGTCTGCGTCGTCACACCGGAGCGCTACGCCAACTGCGGCGCGATCAGCTGGTTCGACGGGCGGGCGGCGTCCCGCATCGATCCCAAGGGCCCCATCTTCCCCATCGAGAAGGGGGAGTGCCTCGATCCGCTGCTGGGAGAGTATCAGGGGGTCAACGAGAGCGCCAGGCAGCGGTCGATGGGGGAGGTGTCCCGCATCTACCTCTACTCCGGGTTCGGGTATCCGCACACCTCCTGCGGCTGCTTCGAGGGGATCGCCTTCTACATCCCGGAGGTGGAGGGCTACGGGATCGTGCACCGGGGGTTCGGGGGGGCGACGGTGAACGGGCTCCCCTTCTCGGCGATGGCGGACTCCGCCGCCGGCGGGCGGCAGGTGGACGGGTTCCACGGGATCTCCATCGAGTACCTGCGGTCCCGCAAGTTTCTCCAGGCGGACGGGGGGTGGGAGCGGATCGCCTGGATGCCGAAGGAGATCAAGGATCGGGTGCGGGAGTACATCCCGGAGGGGGTCGCTGCCGCGATCGCGACCGAGGAGGACGCGAAGACCCTGGACGAACTCCAGGCGTTCCTGAAGGGGCACGACCACCCGCTCATCCGCCGTATGGCCCTGACAGCGGAAGCCGCACCTTCTCCTCCGGTCCTCACTGCCGGGGAGATCCCGATCGTCTCCGGGGGAGTGCGCATCCTGTTGAAAAATGCCCGCATCTACGCGGAAAAGGTGATCATCCAGCCGGTGGAGGCGCAGCCGTCCGGGCGGAGGGATGGGCGTGGGTGAGAAGCGCGATGCAGAGCAGAGCCGCACTCTCCAGTCCTGGCTCCGCTCCCTCCTCGGCGGCGTGGAGAGGATCGAACTCGAGAGGGTGGAGCTGGAGATCGGGGACATGGAGATCTTCATCCCGACGGGCGGAGACGGGGGCCCGGAGGTGCGGCTGCCGGCACCACCCGTGCTGACCCGCCCGACCGCCCTGATACCGGAGGCGTTCAGCCCGCACCAGGAGGTCTACCCCGGGCGGATCCGCGAGGTGACCCTGGGCGCGACGCGGAAGGACGGGGGAAGCCGGGGCAGCACCGTCGTGATCGGGGGCGCTGCCGCCCCGGCCTTCTCCTCGCCGCAGGCCCTGCCGCCGCACCCCCCGGCCATCGCCATGGACGTCTTCGACATGAAGATCCCCCTCCCGAAGGCCCTCAAGGCCCCCGTCCTGGACGTGCTCGAGGATCCCGCGGCGTGGGCGCGGATGAACGTGGACAGGTTCGGGGCGGAAGCCGTGACCGTTCACCTGATGAGCACCGATCCCCTGATTGCCGACCGCTCCCCCCGCGAGGCGGCGCGCACGGTCGAAGAGGTGCTCCAGGCGGTCAAGGTTCCGCTGATCGTAGGCGGATGCGGGGATCCCCGCAAGGACGCCGCGGTCTTCACCGAGGTCGCCGAGATGGCAAGCGGAGAACGCCTGCTGCTGAACTCGGTCACCCTGGAGATGGCGGATCACCAGCTCCTGGAAGGGGTGGCGCGGGCCGCCCGCGAGAACGGGCACGTCCTGCTCGCGTTCACGGGGCTCGAGCTGAACAGCGCGAAGGAGCTCAACCGCCGCCTCTACCCCTACCTGGACCCCGAGAACATCGTCATGGACCTCACCACGGTGGCGCTCGGATACGGGCTGGAGTACTCCTTCACGATCCACGAACGGGCGCGGATCGCGGCGCTGATGGGGGATGCCGAACTCCAGCACCCCACCATCTCCGCCTCCACGAACGCCTGGGCGGCCCGCGAGGCCTGGATGGAGATCGACGGACGCTACGGCTCCCGCGACGTGCGGGGGCCGCTCTGGGAGACGCTGAACGCCCTCATCCTGCTGCTGGCCGGTGTCGATCTGTTCCTGATGATGCACCCGTCGGCAGTGCAGACGCTGCGGACCGTCTCCTCGCGCCTGATGCATCCCGGGGAGGGCGAACCGCCCCGGGACTGGGTGACGGTGCAGATCTGACCGGAGGAACCATGACAACGGGAAAACGCAGACGGAGCATCAAGGAGATCAGCCCGATCGATGTCTACAATCTCCTCCCGAGAACCAACTGCCGGGAGTGCGGGGAGGCGAACTGCATGGCGTTTGCCACGCGGCTCGTCAACGGCGAGTACGTCCTCGAGGACTGCACCCCGCTCCTCCGCCCGGAGTACGCGCACCTCCACGCCGACCTCTCGGACCTCCTGGCCCCGCCGGTAAAGGCGGTCACCTTCGGGACGGGCGACCGCGCCGTCACCGTGGGCGGGAAGCACGTCCTCCACCGCCACGACTTCACCTACCACAACCCGACCGCCATCGCGCTCGACGTCGCCGACAGTATGCCGGAGGAGGAGCTCGAGCGGCGGGTGAACGAGATCTGCGGGTTCTCCTACACCTACATCGGGCGGACGCTCCAGCTCGACGCGATCGCGATCCGCTCGACCACGGGGGACCCCGACGCCTTCGCCCGCACCGTGGAGCGGGTCGCGGCGACAGGCTATCCCCTCATCCTCTGCACGCTCGATCCCGGGGTGATGCAGGGCGGGCTCTCCCGCGTCCCGGAGGGTCGTCCGCTCCTGTATGCGGCGACCGCCGCGAACTGGGAGGCGATGGCGGACCTCGCGCTGCAGTACGGGTGCCCCCTCGTCGTCTCGGCTCCCGGCGACATCCCGCTGCTCCGCTCCCTCGTGCACACGCTCCTGGACTGCGGCGTCGCGGATCTGGTGCTGGATCCCGGAACCTCCGTCGACGCGGGTCTTGCCAGCACCATCATGACCTCCTCCGCCATCCGCCGGGCGGCGTGCCTCGCCCACGACGACTACCTGGGGTTCCCCCTGCTCGGGACCCCCATCGCCGCCTGGGCCGGAGACGAGCTCTCGCCCGACGCGATCCGCTGGAAAGAGGCCTGCACTGCCGAGATGCTGATCACCCGCTATGCCGACCTGCTGATCCTGCACAGCCTGGAGGGCTGGGTGCTGCTGCCCCAGCTCCTCTGGCGGTTCAACCTCTACACCGATCCCCGCAAACCGGTCTCGGTGGAGCCCGGGGTGCGGACCTTCGGCAATCCGGACAGAAATTCCCCCCTGCTCATCACCACCAACTACGCCCTCACTTTCTTCACCGTGGAGTCCGACATCAAGGCAGCGCACCTGGACTGCCACCTCATCGTGGCGGACACGGGCGGCATCAGCGTGGAGAGCGCCGTCGCCGGGCGCTACCTGACCGCCGAGAAGGTGGCCGAGACGCTCCGGGAGTACCGCGCCGAGGACCTGGTCGGGCACCGCTGGCTGATCCTCCCCGGGCTCGCCGCGCGGCTGAGCGGGGAGACGGAAGAGGCGAGCGGATGGCGGGTCCTCGTCGGCCCGAAGGACTCCTCGGGTCTCGCCGCGTTCCTCCGCGAACACTGGCCCCCGCGGGGCGATTAGGGGTGCGATCTCTGCGGAGGCGGACCCGATGAGCGGACTCGTCCCCCGATCCCGCGATGCGGTCAGGCGGAAGGCGAGGGTCTACGTCCACCCGCTCAACCGCACCGCGGAGGTCCCGCCCGGAACCAGCCTGCTCGAGGCGATCCGCAGGGCGGGCGTCCAGATCGAGAGCATCTGCGGGGGGAAAGGAGAATGCGGGAAGTGCCGCGTCATCCTGGAGGGGGGCGGCTGGACGGAGCGGGGCGGAGCGCGGCGGAAACACCTCTCCCCCCGCGAAGTGGAGGCGGGATACCGCCTGGCGTGCGAGGTGATGGTCGGCGGGGATATGGAGGTTACCGTGCCGATCGAGAGCCGGATCGAGGCTCCGCAGATCCTGATTCCGGAGGGGATCGAGACCGATCACCTCGACCCTCCCGTCGAGCGGCACCCGCTGCAGGTGAGAGACGGGGACCCCTTCGCCCCCGGGGGACGCTCCATCCGCCTCGTCGGCTACACGGGTGCGCGCCCCCGCGCGCCGGAGGAGGTGCTGGCGCGGATCCCGGCGCCGCCGGCCCTGGCGATCCTGACGCGTACGCCCGGGTACCCCGAGATCCTGGATATCGTCCCCGAAGACGGATCCGATCCCCCCTGCGGCATCGCCCTCGATCTCGGCACCACGACCGTCGTCGGAACCCTCGTCGATCTCGCGACGGGGGTCCTGCTGGCACGGCAGGCGACGCTGAACCGCCAGATCACCTACGGGGAGGAGGTGATCACCCGCATCGGGTTCTCGGGGCGGGCGGACGGGGTGCGGCTGCTGCAGCAGGCGGCCCGGGAGAGCATCAACCAGGTGATCCGCGATGCTGCGGCGGCAGCGGGAATCGCCCCCGCGGAGATCCTGGAGGTGACGGTCGGCGGCAACACGGTGATGAACCACCTGCTGGTCGGGCGGGATCCCCGCTACCTGGAGATGGTCGACGCGGACGTGCCGCGCCACCCGTTCGTCTTCAGGACGGCATCCCTGGGCATCGAGGCGCACCCCCGCGCCTACTGCTACTGCCTCCCGAACGTGAGCCGGTTCGTCGGCGGCGATGCCGTCGGGGACGTGCTGGCCTCCGGGATGCACGGGCGCCCGGAGGTCTCCCTCCTTATCGACCTGGGGACGAACGGCGAGATCGTGGTCGGCAACCGGGAGTGGCTCGCCGCCGTCTCCTGCGCCTCCGGCCCGGCCTTCGAGGGCGCGGGGATCGGCGCCGGTATGCGGGCGATGCGGGGGGCGATCGAGCACGTGGCGATCGATCCCGTCAGCGGCGAAGCGACGGTGGAGACGGTCGGGTCGGCACCCCCGCGGGGGATCTGCGGCTCGGGGCTGATCGATGCCGCGGCCGGCATGTTCCAGGCCGGCATCCTGGACTTCAAGGGAAAGTTCGTGGGATCGCACCCCCGCGTCCGCAGGGGGCACGAGGGTGCCGAATACTGCCTGGTCCCGGCGGAGGAGACCGCCACGGGCCAGGATATCGCGATCACCCAGCAGGACATGGACTACTTCATGGACTCGAAGGCGGCGCTCTGCGGAGCCGTCGCCGTCCTGCTCAAGAGGTACCGCCTGACGCCCGAGGATATCCGCCACGTATACCTCGCCGGCGCCTTCGGGGCGTTCGCCGACATGCGGAGCCTCACCGCCTTCGGGATCCTCCCGCCGTTCCCGAACGCGACGGTGCAGGGGATCGGGAACGGCTCCCTCTCGGGGGCCTACCTCGCCCTGCTCTCCCTGCGGAAGCGCCGGGAGGCGCAGGCGATCGCGGATGCGATGGTCTATATCGATCTCCTGGTCGATCCCGACTTCGTCGAAGAGTACACCGCCGCGCTCTCCATCCCCGGCAGGAGCGAACTCTTTCCCGCGGGGCGGGATCGGGGAGGGCATGCATAGGAGGAGAGCCGTGAGTGCGGGAAGGAGGGGGACTCCATGAAGATAGCCGTATCCGGCAAGGGGGGCGTGGGAAAGACGTTCGTTGCCGGCACGGCGGCCTGGCTGTTCGCCCGGCAGGGGCAGCGCGTCCTCGCAATCGACGCGGACAGTTCGCCGAACCTGGGGATCTTCCTGGGGCTGTCCCCCGAGGAGGCGGGATCCATTCTGCCCCTATCGGAGAACCAGGAGCTGATCGCCCTGAAGACGGGGACGGGTTACCCCGGGGTGTACAGCCTCACGTTCAGCGTCGAGGACATCGTCGAGCGCTACGCGGTGCGCACACCCTCGGGCGTGGACCTGCTCGTCATGGGCACGGTCGCCTCCATGGGATCGGGCTGCACGTGTGCGGCGAACGCCGTGCTGCGTGCCCTTCTCCGCCACGTTGCCGTCCAGCGGGACGAGGCAGTGATCCTGGACATGGAGGGCGGTGTGGAGCATCTTGGCAGGGGGACGGCGGACCGCGTGGACGTGATGCTCGTGGTCACGGACGCGAACGTGCGATCGCTGCATGCAGCCCGGAAGATCGCCCGGCTCTCCGCCGGGGCCGGGATCCGCAGGACCGCGATCCTCGCGAACATGATCGAGGACGCGGACCAGGCCCGCGCCGTGCGGGAGTACGCGAGCGTCAACGGGCTGGAGTGCATCGGGCAGGTGCCCTTCGACCGCACGGTGCGGGAGGCCGGCATCCGGGGAACGACCATCTTCCCGGATGCGGACAGCCCGGCGATCCGGGCGCTGGAGCGTATCCTTGACCGCCTGAAGGGCATGCCGGAGGCGTGATCCATGCAGATGGTGGTGACGATGGGGCGGGGGGGGACGGGGAAGACCTCCTTTGTCGCCCTCATGGCCAAACACTTCATCGCGACGGGGGAGACGCCCCTCCTCCTCATCGATGCCGATCCGGACCAGAATCTCGGCGAGATGGTGGGGATCGATCTCGAGGCCGGGGGAGTGCGGACGATTGCGGACCTGACAACGGAGACGTTCCTGGAACGGGGCGGGACCACGGCCGGCCGCGCCCCGACGGAGCGGATCGAGACGCGGATCTGGGAGGAGGGGCTGTACGAAGGGGAGTTCTGCGATTTGATGGCGGTCGGGACCCGGTGGGTCGAGGGGTGCTACTGTCTGCCGGACGCCGCCCTGAAGGGCGCGCTCTCCACGATCGCGAAGAACTACCGCTACGTGCTCATCGACTCGCCGGCCGGCCTCGAGCACCTGAACCGCAAGATCTCGACGGTCGTGGACGTCATCTTCGACCTCGTGAGCCCCTCCAGCCGCTCCTTCGGGCACGTGCGGCGGGCGCAGCGGATCGTGCGGGAGGTGGGGATCGAGGCGCGCCGCTTCTACCTGGTGGGGGCATTCCTCTTTCCGGAGTCCGAAGAGGATCGCCTGCGCCGGGAATTCCCGCATGCCTATCTCGGAAAGATCCCCTACGACCCGCTGCTCTCGGAGTACGTGCTCTCGGGGCGATCGCTCCTCGAGGTTCCGGACGAGTCGCCGGCATACCGCGCCGTGGCGGAGATTCTCGCAAAGGCCGGCTATTGAAGGCTCATCCGCACCGCGGACGGCATTTCGCTTCCTTCCCTCAGGCCAGGATCGGCGTCCCGCAGCACGAAACGGAACCTGTAGTGCCGTGCACGATCCAGAGAGCGGCTGCAACCCCTGGTGCGGGAGACTCTCTGCATACCTGAACGCTCGAGGTAGGGGCAACGGGGAATGGTCGTACCATAGAGCCGGGCTGCGCCCATCGGATTTAAATGCAGCGTCCACTCCCGGATTTCCCATGTCCAGGCCTATCGCACCGGCGGGGGAGGGGGTGCGCCCCCCTCTCCCCCGTCCTCCTCCCGCTGCTGCGATAGCCTCGAAGGGAGGCTCACAGGAGGGATCCGCGCGGTCTGTTCCCTGCCCCGCCTCGCCATTGCGATGCCCTCCAGGGGAGGTGTATCCGTTCGAATATTATACCGTGCCCCCGCCCCCTCGATGCCCCCCGGAGGCTGACCGGTATGGATTCCCGATACCCTTCCGCAGTACTCGAGCCCGGACCTTGCATGCGCCTGTGGCGGCAACCTCGATGAGTTGCACCTGTTCCATGCCCGATCGCTCTGGAACCTCCAGGCCCGCTCAACCCGGAGGGGATCGGGGTGTCCACGGCCCCGTACCCCGCCATGTGCGTAGGCCTTCGCTCCCGGATTCGCGAGGGGGATTCGATTTTTTTCGATAATGTGCATCCTCCCTGCGAAAGGCTAATTACTCTCCTCCCCACCTTTTGAACCATGCCGTGGCGGGAGCACGTCGGGATGATCGCCAACGATATCGGCAGCATCTTCGAGCTCGTCGGGCTGGCCGCGTTCGCGCCCTTCGCCGTGCTCACGATCTACCAGGAGTGGGAGATGATTCTCCCCATGGCGTCGGCGCCGTTTTCCTTCGTGCTCCTCGGCTATCTCCTGCGGCGCATACCCCGGGGGAATCACGCGCCCCACCTCTCCATCGCCCTGGCGACCGCGGCGCTCGCCTGGTTCGCCATTGCCCTCGTCGGGTCCCTGCCGTTCATCCTGGGGCTCCAGATGACCTTCACCGACAGCGTCTTCGAGGCGATGTCCGGCTGGACCACCACCGGTTTCACCATGATGACCTCCCTCGACACCGCCCCCCGCACGCTGATCTTCTGGCGCTCCTTCATGCAGTGGATGGGAGGCATCGGCGTGATCGCGTTCACCGTCACGATGCAGACCGCCTCCGGGCTCGCCAGGTCCCGGCTCTTCCGCTCGGAGGGGCGGCCCGAGGCGTTCATGCCGAGCGCCGTCTCCACGGGGAGGCGGCTCTGGGGCATCTACGCGGTGCTCACCCTCCTCTTCATCGGGCTCGTCATGCTGGCGGGATTGCCCCTCTGGGATGCCACGAACCTGGTCATGAGCACCCTCTCGACCGGCGGGTTCACCGTCCACGACGCGGGGATCCGGTTCTATGACAACGCAGCCCTGGAAGGCGTGCTCGTGCTGGTGATGATCGCCGGGGCGCTCCCCTTCAAGATCTACTACCTCTTCTCCGTCAAGAGGCAGTTCGGGATCTTCCGGGATGCCGTGGTGCTGCTCTTCCTCTCCCTGGCGCTCACCGCCTCGGCCATCGTATCCCTCGATCTCTACCTGACGGACGGATACACGCTTTTCCGTGCGGTGCGGGAAGGGATCTTCATCGCCGTCTCCGGCATCACCTGCACAGGCCTCCAGAACTCCGATCTCAACCTCTGGGCGGCAGCCCCCCTCATCCTGGTCATCATGCTGATGTTCATCGGCGGTGCGGCTGGCAGCACGGCCGGCGGGATCAAGGTGAATCGGCTGGTCCTCGCCTACGAAGCCCTCGTCTGGTGGTTCAAGCGGTTCTTCGTGGGAAGAAGGGTGATCGTCCCCTTCCGGTACGAAGGGCGGATCCTCCCAAAAGATGTATCGGAACTCGAGATCTCGAAGAATATGCTGATCGTGGTGCTCTGGGCTCTGACGCTCGTCCTCTCCCTCATGCTCGTGCTCCACCTCTACGCGACGCCGTACACGCCCTACGAGGTGCTCTTCGAGCACGCCTCCGCGATGAGCAACGTGGGCCTCTCCGTCGGGTTCATGACGCCGGCCAGCCCCGCGGCGAACAAGTGGATCTTCATCCTGCTGATGTGGATCGGGAGGCTCGAGATCCTGCCGGTCATCGTGCTGATCGTGGGCCTGCTCCGGGGTTTCGAGACGACCGTGGCGCGGTAACCGGGGGATGCCGCGCGCCCCCTGGCGCCCGCTGCGGGGATCGGCGGCGGTATCGTCATTACCGGGCAGGATGCTTCAGCTGGCGGCCGAGCAGGCTCAGCGTCTCCTTCTCCGCCTCCTTCTTGGTGAAGACCGTGAGGGTATCCCCGGCGCGGATGCGGGTGTCCCCGGTGGGGATGATCAGCCCGTTCCCCGCGCGGTTGATGGCGATGACGACGAAGTTCTTCGCCTTCAGCTCCCGCAGCTCGCGGTCGATGAACGGGGCGCCCTGTTCGGCGACGAACTCGAAGATCCGTCCGCCGGGCAGGGCAGCGAGCTGCTGCATGCCGGGGCTCTCCACCCAGTAGTAGAGGCGCATCGCGACCAGTTCGTCGGGATTCTCGCTGATCCGCACTCCGACCTCCTTGAAGAAGTCGGAGTGCTCGATCTGGTTCACGATGGAGATCACGTTCGGCACCTTGTAGCGCCGCGCCAGCAGACAGGTCATGAGGTTGACCGAGTCGTCGCTCGTCGTGGCGACAAGCGCGTCAGCCCGCTCGATTCCGGCCTCCTCCAGGATCTCCGTGTCCGTGGCGTCGCCGACGACGGCCAGCACGTCGTAGTGCTCCAGGATCTCGGCGGCGCGCTCCTCGTTCTTGTCGATGACAACCACGTCGTTCCGGTTGTCGGCGGCGATCCCGACGAGCGTCCTCCCGATTCCCCCCAGCCCCACGATGATGATGTACACGGCTACGCGGTACCACGCTCCCCTAGAAATACCTTATGCAGCCGGGCGCCGTTCCTTCCCCCTGCCGGCCTCGCAGGAGAGCAGGCGGCATGCCTGTCAGCCCCGTTTGCACCTCTTTCATCCCCCATCAGGAACTCTTATGGCAATTCAGGCACCATGATTACGAGACGAAAACGCTGTCCGGGACCGATTCATCACGTCGAGATGCCATATGAACGACCAGCCCCGCTCCCCGCATGCCCGCATGTCGCCGGTGATGGAGCAGTACAGCCGGATCAAGGCGAAGCACCCGGATGCCATCCTCCTCTTCCATATCGGAGACTTTTACGAGACGTTCGGTGCCGACGCGGAGCTTGTATCGCGGGAGCTGGACATCGTCCTCACCTCCCGCCACCGGGGGCGGGACGGGGAGCGGATCCCCCTCGCCGGGGTGCCCTACCACGCCGCGGAGGGCTACATCGCGCGGCTGCTCGAGAAGGGGCACCGCGTGGCGATCTGCGACCAGCTCGAGGATCCCAGGACTGCGCGGGGGCTGGTGAAGCGGGACGTCGTGCGGGTGATCACGCCGGGGACGGTGATCGATGCCGGGCTCCTGGGCGTCTCTCCGGCGGCCCGCTACCTGATGTCCCTCCTGCCCGACGAACGGAGCCGTCAGATCGGCATGGCGTTCCTGGACATATCCACCGGCGAGTTCTTCGCCACCGTCTGCCCCCTCTCGGACGGGCTGACCGAATGCCTGTCCGAGATCGCCAAGTACCGCCCCACGGAGTGCATCCTCCCGGAAGGGGGCGGGAACCTGCTGGTGAAGCCCCTGGAAGAGCGGAAAATCCCGGTCACTCCCTATCGGGATGCCGAGTTCTCGCTCGAGAAGGCGACGGAGACCCTGCTCTCGCAGTTCCAGGTCTCCACCCTGGACGGCTACGGCTGCCGCCCGTTCCCATCCGCCGTCCGGGCTGCGGGCGCCTGCGTGCAGTTTGCACGGGAGACGCAGCGCTGCTCCCTGCAGCACATCAGCGGGATGTCGATCCGAATCCCGGGGCAGTGTCTGGGGCTGGACGCGATCACGCTCCGCAACCTGGAGATCCTGGAGAGCATCCGGGGCGGCGACGCCGGCGCCACGCTCCTGTCCCTGCTGGACTGCACCGAGACGCCCATGGGCAGCCGGCTGCTCCGCACCTGCCTGACGGCTCCGCTGATCTCGGTCGACGCCATCAACGCCCGGCTGGACGCGGTGGAGTGCCTGGCGAACGCCCCTCTGGTGCAGGCGGAGCTGCGCACGCTCCTCCACCGCTGCGCGGACATCGAGCGGATCGCCGGGCGGATCGCCTACGGCAACGCCGGTCCCCGCGACCTGATCCGCCTGCGGGACACCCTGCGGGTCCTGCCGGACCTCCAGGCGCTCGGATCCCGGATCGTGCAGGGCGGGGGGTCGGCCCGCCTCCGCGACCTGGTGGAGGGGCTGAAGTGTCTTCCGGATACGGTCGGCCTGCTGTCCCGCTCGCTCCGGGACGATCCCCCCGCCGCGACCGCCGGCGGCGGGATGATCCGGGAGGGCTACGATCCCCGGCTCGACGAGCTCCGGGCGATGGCGGTCTCGGGGAAGGACTGGATCCTGGACCTCCAGCAGCGGGAGCGGCAGGAGACCGGGATCCGCTCTCTCAAGATCGGCTATAACAGCGTATTCGGCTACTACATCGAGGTCACCCGCCCCAACCTCCACCTGGTGCCCCCGCACTACGAACGGAAGCAGACGACCGCCGGCGGAGAACGGTTCACCACCCCGGAGCTCAAGGAGAAGGAGGCGATGATCGCCACGGCGGAGGAGCGTCTCCTCTCCCGGGAACTCGAACTCTACGCCTCCCTGCTCGAGTCCCTCCGGCAGACCATCCCGGATCTGCGGGGGGACGCCCGCATCCTGGCGGAGCTGGACGTCTACGCCGCGCTCGCCGAGGTCGCCCGCCGGAACGGCTATGTCCGCCCCATCCTGGACGAGAGCACCCGGATCGAGATCCGGGACGGGCGGCACCCGGTGGTGGACGCCCGCATGGGGGGAGGCTACGTGCCCAACGACACGCACCTCGACGGGGACGGCGACCAGATCCTGATCATCACCGGCGCGAACATGGCGGGGAAGTCCACCTACATGCGGGGTGTGGCGCAGATCGTGATCCTGGCGCAGATGGGCAGCTTCGTTCCGGCGGAGTACGCCCGCATCGGGCTCGTGGACCGCATATTCACCCGGGTGGGGGCGTTCGACGATCTGGCGAGCGGACAGTCGACGTTCATGGTGGAGATGCTGGAGCTCGCCAATATCCTCAACAATCTCACGCCGCGGAGTCTGGTGATCCTGGACGAGATCGGGCGGGGCACGAGCACCCTCGACGGCTGCTCCATCGCACGGGCGGTGCTCGAGTTCCTCCACGGCCGGGCGTCCGGCCCGAGGACGCTCTTCGCCACGCACTTCCACGAGCTGGTGGGCATCGAGACGGAGTACCCCCGGGTGAAGAACTGCCACTTCGCGGTGAAGGACACGGGCGCAGAGGTGGTGTTCCTGCGCAAACTCATCCCCGGCGCCACGGACAAGAGCTACGGCATCCACGTGGCCCAGCTCGCCGGCATTCCGCGGAAGGTGATCGATCGCGCCCGCGCCATCCTGAAGGAGTCCATGGAACGGGAGACGGGCCCGAAGGTGCGGCGCTACACCCAGATGCTCCTCATCGATCCGCCGGCAGGGGGAGTACGGGAGAGCGCCCTTGTCAGGGCCCTGCAGGAGCTGGACCCGGACTCGATGACGCCGCGGGAGGCGCTCCTCGCGCTGTATGACCTGAAGGAGAAGGCCGGGGGGCGGGAGCGATGAACACCCGCCCCTCCCCGCCGACCATCCGCGTCCTGGACGAGAGCACGGTGAACCAGATCGCCGCCGGCGAGGTGGTGGAGCGGCCGGCCTCGGTCGTGAAGGAGCTGATCGAGAACGCCATCGACGCGGATGCACGCCGCATCCGCGTCGAGATAACCTCGGCCCGCGGCGCCATCACCCGCATCCAGGTGACGGACGACGGAATCGGGATGTCGGCGGCGGATGCGGCGCTGGCGTTCACGCCGCATGCCACCAGCAAGATCCGGAGCATCGCCGACCTGGAGCGGTGCCGCACCCTGGGGTTCCGCGGGGAGGCCCTGGCGAGCATTGCGGCCGTCGCCGAGGTGACGCTGGTGACGAAACCGCGGGGCTCTGCCGCGGCGGGCGGCACCCGGGTGACGGTGCGCGGAGGGAGCCTCGAGGGGATCGGCGAGACGGGTGCGCCCGAGGGGACGGCGGTGGCCGTGAGCGATCTCTTCTTCAACACCCCGGCGCGGAGGAAGTTCTTAAAAAGCCTCGCCGTCGAGCTGGCGCATATCGTCAGCGTCGTGGAAGGAGAGGCGCTCGCCCACCGCGGGATCGGGTTTCGCCTGCTGCACAACGGGAAGGAGCGCCTCTCCACGCAGGGGACAGGGGACCTGGCGGATGCAGTGCTGGACCTCTTCGGCGTCGAGGCGGCCCGGGCGCTGATCCCCATCCGCGAGGAGACCGCGCACTTCCGCCTGGAGGGTTCGATTACCCAGGCGGCGATCTCCTGGAAGACCCGGGACCGGATGTTCGTCAGCATCAACCGCCGGTCCGTCCATCACCCGTCCCTGCTCCGGGCGATCCGGGAGGGATATGGAGGACTGCTGCCCGGGGACCGCTATCCCCTGGTCTTCCTGGACCTCTCGATGCCGCCGCACCTCGTGGACGTGAACATCCACCCCACGAAGCGGGAGGTGCGGGTGAGTGGGGAGCAGGAGATCCTTCCCGAGATCGCGCGGATCGTCGGCGGGGCGCTGCGGGACCGCACCCGCATACCGGAGCAGGAGGAGCGCGCCCTCCTGCCGGCAGCGGAGTCCCCCTACCCGCACCGCCCGGACCCGCCCGGCGGGGTCCGCGAGCCCACCCACGCCGGGCTCCTCGCGGCGGAGCGGCAGCTCCGCCGTACCGAACCGCCGCACGCCCCGCGGGAGGAGGTAAACCGCCTGCCGGACCTGGAGGTGATCGGGCAGCTCGGGGCGACGTACATCGTCGCGCGGACGCCGGACGACGACCTGATCCTGGTCGACCAGCACGCCGCCCACGAGCGGATCCTCTACGACCAGCTCATGGAAGCCCGGGAGGAGGGGGCGCGGTCGCAGGAGCTGCTGGTTCCCGCCGTCCTGCACCTCTCCCCCCGCGAGACGGCGATCCTCGAGGAGGTCCTCCCGGCGCTGGAGGGGGAGGGGTTCCGGATCGAGCCCTTCGGGAGGGGGGCCTACGCGGTGCGGGCGGTCCCGGTCGTCCTGGGGCGGCGGGAGGACCCGTCGGCCGTTCATGCCGTCGTCACCGATCTTCTCTCGGAGGGGGTGCGCCGCGGCCCGGACAGCCGCGAGGCGATCGGGCGGGTGATCGCCTGCCGGGGGGCCCTGAAGGGCGGAACGGTCTGCACTCCCGCTCAGTGCGAGCGGCTGTTGCGGCAGCTCCGGTATACCCGGAACCCTTACACCTGCCCCCACGGGCGGCCGACGATCGTCTCCATCCCGCGGGCCCGGCTGGACGCGATGTTCAGGCGCACCTGATCGCCACCTCCCGCCGCGGCAGGGGCGACGTTTCCCCTTTCCGAATGCTTGCCGCTCCGGGATCGTGAACGCTCTCCCCGACGACCCGCGGGAGGGCGAATGCGTTCTCACCGCCAGCGGGGACGCTCGGGTGCGGGAGAAGCCGGACAGCCCGGTCCGAGCTCGCCGGGGTTCGGGGGATTCGGGATCGAGGGCAGCACCAATCGCCTCCGTAGCCACCGTTCTCGGCGGGGAACCCGTTCGCCTCAAACTGGGCAAACGGGTTCGGCACAGGAGGGCGGGGGAACTCTTCTGCAGAAGGGCTCGCCAGCGTGTGAAGGTCCACCCGGTCAAAAATCCCGGTCATTCGTCGCGACGTGGTCGGCATGGTGCTTGCGTGCCGACGCAGCAGGAAGTGCATCGGAGAACAACAATCCCTGCTGCTGCGAGATCTGGAGGGGTTCATCCAGGACATCCGAGGTATCCAGCATCCGAAGGTTGTGCTGCTCCCGTACTTCCCGGGTCACGGTATAGGGGATGCTCAACGTGTTCGAGATCCCCGGGCGCTCCTTGACATATGCAATCGCTTCCCGTGGTGAAAGGGACTTGGCGGTGCAGATCCGGGTGGAAAGGCTTTGTGAAAGAACTCGTCGATGACCGTGGAATCGAGCAGCCCGTACCATCTCCGCCCTGCACCTTTCCGGGAAGGATTTCGCACGACAGAGAGAACTGCGTGGTATGGACGTAGAGGAGGATATCGGTATCAGGGAATGCCGACCCGTCCTCCCTATCGGGGATCTCCATCAGGACGACTCTTCCCGATCCCTTTCTGCCAGATTTTGAACCTACTCTTCCGGGGCGTGGAGTTTTGTCTTTTTTTTGGTTTCTCTCTTCACCCGGACTATCACTCTCTCTTCCTCCTGCCCGCAGGGGCTGATCGAGCTGGATCGCCGCATCGCCGATCAATCTTCGACCTCCACGGCACCGGACCGCCCCATGGAGCACTGATGCCATTCGTGGGATAGTTGGTTCTTCGCTCCCGTGCGCGGGTATCCACGATCTCTCTGGCCCATGCACGGGTTCCTCATCAGGATCGCCCCCCCGGCTTCGGCGATGCACGGGAACGATGCGCCAGATGACCCGTATCCGCATGCAGTGCCGGATCCCCCGGGAATCCCTGGCCGCATCCGCGGAAACGCCCGAGGGTTTCCCGTTGGTTCGAGCTCAAACTCCGCAACCGTTGTCAGAGACGAAGAATGGTCGGGCGACAGTGCCGGCGACGGAACGGACCCGCTGGTCGGCCAGGGCACTGAGTTTGGTGCCTTTTGCCTTCTTATGGACATCAAAATCCGATATTTCCCCTTTTCCTCGGGAATCGCCCTGGTATCGGCGATGCAGGGGGAATTCGGGCTGCCGGAGCGTGCAGCCGGAATGGAGAAGGTCACGATCGCCGGATACGTTCCCTTCTCACAGATTTTCAGGTGTGGATCACGGATTCCGCACCGTACAACCGAGTACATGGCTCCGTACGCACCCGGTGGCTGGCAGGGAGAAGGTGTTGCTGGGGGGAATGGGATCGGCCCGGGAGCGTCGGATGTGCAGAGAAGAAGGTGATAGCGGATCGCTCAAAGATGCTTCCGGACGGCGGAATGGTGAATTCGGATACGATGATCCGTATCCGGGATCTCCGGAGCACAGTTCCAGTACCCGTGAACACCCGATACTGCGAAGAGGCACGGGATGGACTCTCCCGTGCCGTGAGGGGGCATCTCGATGTGCGGATCCCCGTCCCTCGCCGGCTGCATCGTCTTCGCTGCCTCTGCCGGATACCCCGATGTCCCGATAACGCAGTCCCGCGCGACCCCGATCGTCATCCCAATCGTCGACGCGATTCTGATCGCCGCCACCCGTTCCTGGCGGGGATTTATGGGGCAGCCTCTTCCATCCGTCCGGGCATCCGACCCCATCCTGCGGATGATCAGCGCGGCACAAGACCTAAATAACTGCAATGAGTATTGCGGGAACAGAGGGTACGATGGCGCAGTCATGGGAGGAGGCAAAGGAGATCGCGGAGAAGGAAGGGCTGGAGCTCGTCTACCGCGACTACGACACGGGCGAGTACGGGGCTGCAAAGAAGAACGATCTGCCCGGCCACTTCAAGGTCGGGGCATGGATCCCGCACCGCGTGTTCAGCATGCCGACATCGGCAGGCATCGACGAGATCCGGAAGAAGGAGGCGGAGTTCCTGCAGGAGCATCCGGACTGGGTGCAGAAGAGGTAGCGCCCCGGGAGAGCGGGAATGCCGATCGGGAGGGGGATGCGGCCCCTGCCGCACGCTGCCCGTCTGTCTTCGCACCGCTCAGGCATCGTGCGCCCCGGCGGGATCCGGGTGGTAAGAACTCCGCGCTCCGTTCAGTGCGCGGATCCCGTTTCCTGTCTTCTGCGCTCCCGGAACTCCTGGCGGAGGACCGCATTCGCCCGAGCCAGTTCGGCGGTGCACTCCTCCACGCGCCCCTTCAGCTCCTCCCGCGCCCGCTGGAGCGCCTCTTTGACCCCTTTGCGCTCGGTCACGTCCCGCCCGACAACGACCATGCTCTTCCGCCGTCCGTCCGGGTGGAAGACGGGCACCTTCACCACCTGGAACATCCGCACCGATCCGTCGGGCAGGGGGATCCTCTCGCTGGTGCGGAAGAGAGATCCCGCCTTCCAGGCGGCCTCGTCCGTCTGCGAGGAGACGGCGAACGTATCGCGGTGGAACGGGACGAGGTCCGCCAGCTCGCGATCGCTCCGCCCCCGGTAGTCTTTGCCTTCCAGCTGGAAGAGGCGCAGACAGGAGTCGTTGGCCTCCAGCCAGCGCCCCTCTCCGTCCTTGAAGACGATGAACTCTGCCATCGTATTGATCAGCGTGCGCAGCCGCTCTTCGATCTCCCGCACCTCGTCGCCGCTCGACGGCGGACGTGGCGGGGATTCGATCCCGGGCGGCTGCGACTCCGCCGCCGCAGGACCGTTCCGGTCCTCTTTCGGGCTGCCGTGCATCCATCTCGACTTCCTGTCTGTCGAATCCAGGCGGTGCCCCTGCGGAATGGACACCGGGAGACAGACCTCCGTAGCGTTGGAACCGGGCGGGGCAGCAGAATCTGCTGATCGTCCCGCGTACAGCGGCCGCTTCGCGCTCTCCCCTGCGCCACCCGATATCTCTGTAGATCGCGGTTCTATTGAGGGATAATAAAAATATGCAAGGCAACACTGCACACAAACGCCCGGTACCCCGTGCAGAAGGGGCTGTTGCCGCATCCCTTACCGCGGATAGGCCGCACGGTGCCTCCGGACGAATGCCTCCGCCTCTTCGTCCGCGATGGCAAACATCTGCTGTGTCTCAAACGCAATCACGTTGAGAACCGCGATTGTGCTGTCGATGCGGCGCTTGTGATCGCCGCGGACATGCCTGCGGACCTCCCGGAGGTTCTCCCGAGCCGCATCGACATTCACGAGGGTGTAGAGCGCGCACTCGCGGGTCCCGATCTCAACGCTCGAGCGGCGGGGCGCCTTCCCGTCTCTCTCAGCTGCCATGGGAGTATCCTCAGCGGGTCGGAATTTAACCGTACCGGAAGAGACCCCCCAGCCATCCCGCCCACGCCCGTCTAGGGCGCCGCATCCTTCCCGCCGGCATCGGGGAACCGAAGGTAGAACGTCGCCCCCTCCCCCTCGCGGGACTCCGCCCAGATCCGCCCGCCATGCCGATCCACGATCCGCTTCACGATGGCGAGCCCCACGCCGGACCCCTCGTACTCTCTCCTGCTGTGGAGCTGCTGGAAGACACCGAAGATCTTGTCGGCGTACACCATGTCGAATCCGATGCCGTTATCCCGCACGAAGTATACAGCACACCCGCTCTCATCGCGGAATGATCCCACCTCGATCCTCGCCGGCTGCCGACTCGCCGTGAACTTGAGCGCATTGGAGAGAAGGTTCTGGAAGACCTGGCGGATCATTGCCGGATCGGCGTACAGCGGCGGCAGTTCCCCGATCACGATCTCCACTTCGCGATCTTCCCGCTCCGCCCGGAGGTTGTCCAGCGCCTGGTCCACCACCTCGCGGAGCGGGAAGACCTGCCTCGTCAGCTCCTGCCGCCCCATGCGGGAGAGGTCGAGGAGGGCGTTGATCAGGAGGGCCATCTGCTCCACGTTCTCCCGCACCTTCCTCATGTACTCCCGCGTCCTCGCGGAGGGCAGGGACGGGTGCTCCTGGAGAAGGATGGAGGTGTAGCCGTCGATTGCGCGGAGAGGAGCCCGCAGGTCGTGGGACACCGAGTAGCTGAAGGACTCCAGATCCTGATTGGCTGCCGCGAGTTCCGCCGTGCGGGCAGCCACGCGCTGCTCCAGCTCCTCGTTCAACCGCCGTATCATGTCTTCCGCCCGCTTCGTATCGGTGATATCCTCGCATACGACGAGCACCAGATGGCTCCCGTTCGGCCCGCGCACAGCCCGCGCCGTCTCTTTTACCCACAGAACCGTCCCGTCCCTGCGCACTTTGCGGAACTCCCAGCTTGCCACCTGTCCGAAGTTCTCCAGGCGGGCAGCCAGCTGCCGCCGCACCGCCTCCCGGTCGTCCGGGTGGAAGACGTCCAGGACCGATCTCCCCTCCAGCTCTTCAACCGTGTACCCCAGTTGTTCGGCTCCAAAGCGGTTCACCGAGACCACGACACCCTCCGCATCCACGATGAAGTACATCGAGGGGTTGTCTTCGTAGAGAGCCCGGAAGCGCTCTTCACTCTGGCGGAGATCTCTCTCGGCCCGTTTTCGCTTGGTGATGTCACGGAGGGAGACCAGATCGGCGTGCCGGCCTCGGAACAGAATCCGCGTGCTGAGGCTCTCCACGCATTTCACCTGCCCGTCGAACGAATGGATATGGTACTCCGAGCGAATCCCGCCCTGACCCTCCTGGATGCGGGAGAGGTTCTGCATCGCCAGCTTCTGGCTCTCCGGATCGAGCACCTCGAAGATGGAATGCCCAACGGCCGCACCAGCGGAGTGGAGCCCGATCAGCCCGGCAGCCGCCCGGTTCGCAAAGAGCACTCTTCCGTCCCAGTCGAGAATCAGCGTGGCGTCGAGCACGCTGTCCCAGAGGCTGCGGAAGAGCTCCTCGCTCGCCCGCAGGTTCTCCTCGCTCTCCTGCAGCTGCCGGATCGTGCCCTTGAGGGTGCCGACCATGGCGTCGATGCTCCCCTCCAGCTCCTCGAACTCCTGTCCCCGGGTGGGATTGATGCGGTGGTCCAGATCTCCCCGGGCAATCAGGTTCACGTCCTGCACAATCTCCCCGATGGGGCGCGTCAGGCGGCGGGAGAGAGTATGGGCAAATACGCCCCCGATGAGCACGGCAACCAGCCCGACCAGGAGGTGGATCGCGATCAGGCGGTTCAGCCCCTGCCAGATCATCGCATCGTTGTAGGTGAGCTCCGCAACGATGCTCTTATCGGCCCCGTAGTCGGGATCCTTCATGTCCACGAGCAGCCATCGGGTGGTCGTTCCGGCATCCGGGTCGGTAAACGTGAGGTTTCTGCGCTCCTCCCAGAGGACGCGGTCGAGGATCTCCGACTCCTCACCCTCCGCCCAGTGGCTGGCATTGTAGACCTCCCGCTTCTGCTTCTGCCACAGGCAGACATCCTGGAGGTAGGAGTTGAAGGACCGCACTTCGTCGATGATATCCGAGTACCGGAGCTCCATGCGCTCCCCGCCGAACCGTTCCGAGGTCAGGCCCAGCTCTATGATATAGCGGTGGTCTGCCGTCGGCATGTAGGCATACTTGGTGAGGGTCCCATTGTACCACTCCATCACCACCCGGTCGGGATAGAACCCCGGCCTGTACCAGATACCCTTCAGGTATTCGTAGAAGTCGGGATAGATCACGGAGAAATCGAGCCCGAGGTCTTTCTGCTCGGTGGAATATACAATCACGCCGCTGGAGTTGATGAAGTAGATCTCCATCCCGCCAATCTTCTGCTTGAGGGCCTGAAGATCGACGCGGGACGGATCCCCTCCGGAGCGGTCGTACTCCTCCATGACGACAACAAACGCCTCCTCCATCTGATCGTTGTAGGCACTGTCGTAGATCTTGAGGGCGGTATCGATCTGCCGGAAAGACGTGTTGATATGCTTCTCTGTGATATTTTGAAGCCTTTCCGCATCCTCATGGT
This sequence comes from Methanomicrobiales archaeon, assembly GCA_030019205.1. Classification (NCBI taxonomy): domain Archaea; kingdom Methanobacteriati; phylum Methanobacteriota; class Methanomicrobia; order Methanomicrobiales; species Methanomicrobiales archaeon. The sequence goes on along the minus strand of JASEFH010000012.1, from coordinate 428 downwards.
AATCCCTGGACATATTGATGTAATTGATGCAGATCCCGCCCGCAACTACGATGAGTATCACGGAAAAGAGTGCTATCATCAGATAGTAGGAGAACGGAGGGTTTCTAGGAAGCGCAGGCATCGTCTGCCCCGGAGCAGAGCCGGATCCGGGAGTGTCTCACCCTTCGGGGTGCCAACCCCTCCCATGCTCCACCACTTCCCACCGCATGCCGTCCCCTTCGCCGGTTCGGGAGGGTGAGACTTCCTTCGGGAAGCATTCTCGCACACTCGCAAGCCGGCCCCGCAACGGCCCTTCAAGAATCCGTCGTTGCAGAAGCATCGGGCCACAGGAGACCCAGAGTGATGGTATGTTCAGACAGGGTGAGACCCGGGGATACTATTTATTAATTTCGGGGTCCGAAGGCGCATCTGGTTGGACTTGAGCGCGG
>JASEFH010000011.1:254-80053 GCA_030019205.1 Methanomicrobiales archaeon | reverse complement strand
ACATGATATTCAAGCCAGTTTCAATACCGTTCCTCGGAAAATGAGGATTGAAAGTGCATACCCGTCTCGATGGGCAGCCAGAGCCCGAGACGTTTCAATACCGTTCCTCGGAAAATGAGGATTGAAAGTCTGCATGTTTGTGATATTCAGATCCTCGAACACGGTTTCAATACCGTTCCTCGGAAAATGAGGATTGAAAGGGTATCGAGCGGTTCCGGATCCATCATCCCGTCTTTCCGTTTCAATACCGTTCCTCGGAAAATGAGGATTGAAAGGCCGGGTGCTGAAGTCGATCGGGGCGGAGTATCGGGAGTTTCAATACCGTTCCTCGGAAAATGAGGATTGAAAGCGGGGTTTCTCCTGATCGTGGACAACGCCTCCGCGGTGTTTCAATACCGTTCCTCGGAAAATGAGGATTGAAAGCCCGAAACTCAAAGAAGAGCATCCGGAACTGAAGGGCGTTTCAATACCGTTCCTCGGAAAATGAGGATTGAAAGATCACCTCCTCTCCACTATGGAGCGTAGCGATACGGTTTCAATACCGTTCCTCGGAAAATGAGGATTGAAAGGGCACCGGGGGGACCGCGAAGAGTTCCGCCTGCTGGGTTTCAATACCGTTCCTCGGAAAATGAGGATTGAAAGAGACTGGCAACATTCCTGATCGCGGTCCTCGACGCCGTTTCAATACCGTTCCTCGGAAAATGAGGATTGAAAGTGCTTGAGGATCGGCGGGAACTTGACCTCGACCGCCGTTTCAATACCGTTCCTCGGAAAATGAGGATTGAAAGCCGTTGATCAGAAAAAAATGGAAAAACGAAAGGCTACGTTTCAATACCGTTCCTCGGAAAATGAGGATTGAAAGACACCAACGGCGACAGGTCGGACTGGTCGGAATGGGGTTTCAATACCGTTCCTCGGAAAATGAGGATTGAAAGCCGGGACCGTCTCCATCCGTCTCCCGCATCACTCTCGTTTCAATACCGTTCCTCGGAAAATGAGGATTGAAAGTTGTAGTGGACGTACAGCTCCTGTGCCAGCCTCTTCCCCGTTTCAATACCGTTCCTCGGAAAATGAGGATTGAAAGATACCCTGCCTGATGGCCGCGTATTTCCGGCGGACCGTTTCAATACCGTTCCTCGGAAAATGAGGATTGAAAGGGCCTCCCGGGGGATCCGGTAGACGTCGGCGATCACGTTTCAATACCGTTCCTCGGAAAATGAGGATTGAAAGCCTCGAGGCAGCCGGGCCCGGCCTCCGAGCAGTCAATGTTTCAATACCGTTCCTCGGAAAATGAGGATTGAAAGGGGAGCGGTGCTACCGCGTGCGGGATTATTTCGCCCGGTTTCAATACCGTTCCTCGGAAAATGAGGATTGAAAGACTGGGAAGGAGCCGGGGCCGAGATGATCGGCTACACCGTTTCAATACCGTTCCTCGGAAAATGAGGATTGAAAGAATACATCCGGGCCACCAACACCGGCGGCTCGACCCTGTTTCAATACCATTCCTCGGAAAATGAGGATTGAAAGCACCATGTCTATACATGTCTCACCCTGTCTCCACTGCGTTTCAATACCGTTCCTCGGAAAATGAGGATTGAAAGTCAAATTGATTCCATGCAGTCCCGTTATAAAAATAAGTTTCAATACCGTTCCTCGGAAAATGAGGATTGAAAGGCCAACTCGTTCACCGCGTCCGGGCAGACCGTGACGTTTCAATACCGTTCCTCGGAAAATGAGGATTGAAAGCGCCCCCCGGCGTTCCTGGCGAAGCAGTACGACAGGTTTCAATACCGTTCCTCGGAAAATGAGGATTGAAAGCATAGATGTTGTAGACGGGGCAGCGGGTCGGAGACCGTTTCAATACCGTTCCTCGGAAAATGAGGATTGAAAGCGTGAAAGGTCACAACGGAACACAGGATACTCCGATGTTTCAATACCGTTCCTCGGAAAATGAGGATTGAAAGGGGACGGCAGGAATTACACCTGCGGCAGAACCGGGTTTCAATACCGTTCCTCGGAAAATGAGGATTGAAAGACCTGGGGGACGAGCTGATAACTACGGCAGAAGCCAGTTTCAATACCGTTCCTCGGAAAATGAGGATTGAAAGTTCTGCTCACCCGATGCTCTCAAAAAGGGGGTTAGAGTTTCAATACCGTTCCTCGGAAAATGAGGATTGAAAGCTTTGCATGGTTACCGCGCTGTTCGGGGGCCGCTGCGTTTCAATACCGTTCCTCGGAAAATGAGGATTGAAAGGGGGTGTGACCACCCATTCGGTATATTCCGGGTTCCGTTTCAATACCGTTCCTCGGAAAATGAGGATTGAAAGATTTATCAATTTGACCTTTTACTGTCATTCTTCTACAGTTTCAATACCGTTCCTCGGAAAATGAGGATTGAAAGAGATCCCGATCAACGCGAGATCCGCTTCAGAGTGCGTTTCAATACCGTTCCTCGGAAAATGAGGATTGAAAGGAGATAGGGCAACTTCATGAGGTCGTCGATCGTGAGTTTCAATACCGTTCCTCGGAAAATGAGGATTGAAAGATGTGGAAATGGTCAGACATAAATTGCTCCTCAATGTTTCAATACCGTTCCTCGGAAAATGAGGATTGAAAGATAGGGACAGAGATCGAGGGAGATCCCGGACTTCTCGTTTCAATACCGTTCCTCGGAAAATGAGGATTGAAAGTCGGCCGGAGCCGGGGGCCGTTCCCCGGACTCCAGCTGTTTCAATACCGTTCCTCGGAAAATGAGGATTGAAAGTCCACTTGACCTGAACATCGGTGGCGGCGGCCGCCGTTTCAATACCGTTCCTCGGAAAATGAGGATTGAAAGGTAAACCCTTCCCAGCCCAGTTCCCGCAGGTAACGTTCGTTTCAATACCGTTCCTCGGAAAATGAGGATTGAAAGTGACTTCGAGCGGGGGCGGTCCGCGTGAACTGCGAGGTTTCAATACCGTTCCTCGGAAAATGAGGATTGAAAGACTTCCGCGGCTTGCGCCACCAGTCCGTCACGCGACGTTTCAATACCGTTCCTCGGAAAATGAGGATTGAAAGATCCTATCCTGATCCCCGGACTGATGCCGGGAGAAGTTTCAATACCGTTCCTCGGAAAATGAGGATTGAAAGGCATCGAGGAGCGGTGATGCACTTTCACCGTGCGCACGTTTCAATACCGTTCCTCGGAAAATGAGGATTGAAAGTATGCGTATCAGATCGGGCAGAGGAAAGCCGCCGGGGTTTCAATACCGTTCCTCGGAAAATGAGGATTGAAAGTTTGAGGCAACGAGCGACCCCCGAAAGGGTGTGCCGTGTTTCAATACCGTTCCTCGGAAAATGAGGATTGAAAGATCCACCAGACCGCCGAGGACTCGCGCTGGATCGACTCGTTTCAATACCGTTCCTCGGAAAATGAGGATTGAAAGCTCATCCCACTTATCCCAGGAGAGCACCCGAAATACGTTTCAATACCGTTCCTCGGAAAATGAGGATTGAAAGCAGTGACCTCCCAGACGCCCCAGGCGAGCAGGTCCCCGTTTCAATACCGTTCCTCGGAAAATGAGGATTGAAAGGCGTATGTTAACCGCGCTATATGGGACGAGGCGCGGTGTTTCAATACCGTTCCTCGGAAAATGAGGATTGAAAGTGGTCGAAATTATCGCGCAACCCTCTCGAATGAGTTTGTTTCAATACCGTTCCTCGGAAAATGAGGATTGAAAGTGGACAAGATTGCTCGGCCCCTCTGCGATGATCCTTAGTTTCAATACCGTTCCTCGGAAAATGAGGATTGAAAGTCTACTACGACCCGGACCACGCCGATAACGATACCTACGTTTCAATACCGTTCCTCGGAAAATGAGGATTGAAAGCGGATCTGTTTTTCGAGGTTGCCGTCGGCGGCTCCGTGGTTTCAATACCGTTCCTCGGAAAATGAGGATTGAAAGAGGTCGTCGTTGAGCTGTCCGTGCTCGACGATCTTTGTTTCAATACCGTTCCTCGGAAAATGAGGATTGAAAGGAAGATCTCCATCCCTACTCCATCGCTCCCGAAGATCTGTTTCAATACCGTTCCTCGGAAAATGAGGATTGAAAGTGGAATCCCTGGAACCGGTCCGGGTCGTAGTCCGGGGTTTCAATACCGTTCCTCGGAAAATGAGGATTGAAAGGGGCCGCGGTCCGGACGCAGAACGCATGGAAGGAGAAGTTTCAATACCGTTCCTCGGAAAATGAGGATTGAAAGTGTGGCGTTCCATCCACCGCTGGGTTTTCCCTTCGTCGTTTCAATACCGTTCCTCGGAAAATGAGGATTGAAAGCTACTGATGGGATGCGCTGACACATCACCACCGGCTCGTTTCAATACCGTTCCTCGGAAAATGAGGATTGAAAGGTCATATCCACCAAGAATACGGCCAAGTCAATTACAGTTTCAATACCGTTCCTCGGAAAATGAGGATTGAAAGGCCCTGAGATCCCTGAGGAGCCCTGAGAGGGCCTCATCGTTTCAATACCGTTCCTCGGAAAATGAGGATTGAAAGCTGCGAACGTCGTTTCGTTCGTTACCGGAACCACAGTTTCAATACCGTTCCTCGGAAAATGAGGATTGAAAGTTTCAGGGCAGGGTTCCGGCCCGACCTGGCAGACCGGTTTCAATACCGTTCCTCGGAAAATGAGGATTGAAAGCCGTCCCGATGGATACGGTCAAGGGCCAGATCACAACGTTTCAATACCGTTCCTCGGAAAATGAGGATTGAAAGGGTTACCGGCCGGCCGGCAGACGTGACGGACGCGGCGTTTCAATACCGTTCCTCGGAAAATGAGGATTGAAAGTTGCGTTATGAACCATTCCGCTATGCCTCGCCCCCGGTTTCAATACCGTTCCTCGGAAAATGAGGATTGAAAGGGTAGCTGGTGTTGTTCGCCCGCGTGGCCGTGCGGTGTTTCAATACCGTTCCTCGGAAAATGAGGATTGAAAGTTGGGATATTCTGGATTCGCTGGGTAATCAGCATCAGTTTCAATACCGTTCCTCGGAAAATGAGGATTGAAAGCGCACGACGGCCACTTCGTCTGGGATCCCGTCTTCGCGTTTCAATACCGTTCCTCGGAAAATGAGGATTGAAAGATCCTCCCATTGTAGAGAATCCGATCTACAATCTGCGTTTCAATACCGTTCCTCGGAAAATGAGGATTGAAAGCAGTATTACCGTCAAGGACATTAGCGCAAGTACTGCGTTTCAATACCGTTCCTCGGAAAATGAGGATTGAAAGACAAACTCAAATGCCTATCTGGAGCCAGGACCGAACGTTTCAATACCGTTCCTCGGAAAATGAGGATTGAAAGGCGCATACACAGCCAGGAATACCGCGACGGCAGCGAAGTTTCAATACCGTTCCTCGGAAAATGAGGATTGAAAGCCCTCATCCCAGACTGGTGCCCCCTCGAGCAGAGTGGTTTCAATACCGTTCCTCGGAAAATGAGGATTGAAAGTAGGGTATGATCATGAACTCTGGAGGGTTCAGTTCAACGTTTCAATACCGTTCCTCGGAAAATGAGGATTGAAAGTGAGTGTGGTTGGGTCGGACTCCTCTCTCCCCCTAACGTTTCAATACCGTTCCTCGGAAAATGAGGATTGAAAGGCAATACCCCGCCCGCGCCCTTCCCGCGCAACCAATGTTTCAATACCGTTCCTCGGAAAATGAGGATTGAAAGAGATTGCCGCCTCTTCTTCAGCGCCCAGGCAGCGGTGTTTCAATACCGTTCCTCGGAAAATGAGGATTGAAAGCCACCAATTTTTCCCGCTTTCGCCGCCGCGCTCGCCGTTTCAATACCGTTCCTCGGAAAATGAGGATTGAAAGATACAGGTTCCCTATAACAACCCGCTCTTCCTTGCGTGTTTCAATACCGTTCCTCGGAAAATGAGGATTGAAAGTGGTTGCCTATGCGGTTCCTTTTGCTACATGGGCTGTTTCAATACCGTTCCTCGGAAAATGAGGATTGAAAGGGCGTCATCGGTGTGGATCTCGGCGTGAAACACATCGCGTTTCAATACCGTTCCTCGGAAAATGAGGATTGAAAGACCCGTTTTAACGGGTGGTAGTTGAAAAACAACTGACGTTTCAATACCGTTCCTCGGAAAATGAGGATTGAAAGCGATATACGGCACCTGATCTGCCGGAACCCAGTACCGTTTCAATACCGTTCCTCGGAAAATGAGGATTGAAAGTCGTTTTCGCAGAACCGCCCCTGTATCATACACGTACGTTTCAATACCGTTCCTCGGAAAATGAGGATTGAAAGAGGGGGCTACCGTCTAGCAGAACATGCAACAGTTCGTGTTTCAATACCGTTCCTCGGAAAATGAGGATTGAAAGACGAGCGGCATGGCGTCCCCGATAAGTTCCCTGATGGTGTTTCAATACCGTTCCTCGGAAAATGAGGATTGAAAGCCCGGAGGAGACGCTTTCCCATCTCCTTGCAGTAAAGTTTCAATACCGTTCCTCGGAAAATGAGGATTGAAAGATCTGGCAGGGCAGGGTAACCTCCGTACCGGACACCGTTTCAATACCGTTCCTCGGAAAATGAGGATTGAAAGATATGTCAGCATATACTACACGAACAATTGGATAAAGTTTCAATACCGTTCCTCGGAAAATGAGGATTGAAAGATGTACATCCGGCCATACCCGCCGAGCCCCTCCCATGTTTCAATACCGTTCCTCGGAAAATGAGGATTGAAAGACGCCAGGGACCGATCGACCACAAATGTCTCGAATGTGTTTCAATACCGTTCCTCGGAAAATGAGGATTGAAAGGTCCGGGCGTTTTAATATATCCACTCGCGGCATAAAGTTTCAATACCGTTCCTCGGAAAATGAGGATTGAAAGGTGACAATCGGAACTTCCGTGATCGATTTAAGGTACGGGTTTCAATACCGTTCCTCGGAAAATGAGGATTGAAAGATTCATAGTCAAAAGATAGAGAGCCTTGTTTTAAAGTTTCAATACCGTTCCTCGGAAAATGAGGATTGAAAGTCGTCCATCCAGGATATCGGCGAGAACCCCATCGCCGTTTCAATACCGTTCCTCGGAAAATGAGGATTGAAAGTCAGGATGGAGGCCGAGATACCAGGCAGGCAGGTGCCGTTTCAATACCGTTCCTCGGAAAATGAGGATTGAAAGCATACCTCCGCCGTGCGGGTCAGGGCCGGTGGGGTGGGTTTCAATACCGTTCCTCGGAAAATGAGGATTGAAAGCCGAACAACGTCATGATGTCCGCCGTGGACATACCGGCGTTTCAATACCGTTCCTCGGAAAATGAGGATTGAAAGTAGAATTACGAGCGGATCGGGACAAACTGATTCGTGCGTTTCAATACCGTTCCTCGGAAAATGAGGATTGAAAGACAACAATACCGCAGGCACAACACAATGGCCCGCCGTTTCAATACCGTTCCTCGGAAAATGAGGATTGAAAGAATAACACCGGCGGGGCAAATCGCCCCCCAGGGCAAGTTTCAATACCGTTCCTCGGAAAATGAGGATTGAAAGGTAACCGGGCGCCCTCGGTCTGTATGCACCGCATACGTTTCAATACCGTTCCTCGGAAAATGAGGATTGAAAGGTGCGGAGGTTGTGCAGGGTCAGGAGCAGCATATCCCGTTTCAATACCGTTCCTCGGAAAATGAGGATTGAAAGGTCAGCCACCTGCGCGATGTATTGTTCCCACAACCGCGTTTCAATACCGTTCCTCGGAAAATGAGGATTGAAAGCCGGTAGATCAGGGAGAAGATGGTGCCGTGGTAGGTGTGTTTCAATACCGTTCCTCGGAAAATGAGGATTGAAAGAGAAGAGCCGGGTGAAACGACCCAAACTCGATCTCGTGTTTCAATACCGTTCCTCGGAAAATGAGGATTGAAAGATCACCTGTCCCTTCTGCCGCTACCGATGGCAACCGAGTTTCAATACCGTTCCTCGGAAAATGAGGATTGAAAGGGGGGGAACGCCGCTGGCGGAGGCGGCGGTGCCGGAGTTTCAATACCGTTCCTCGGAAAATGAGGATTGAAAGATTCCTGGCAGAAATCGGGTTCAAAGAACCGTTCAAGTTTCAATACCGTTCCTCGGAAAATGAGGATTGAAAGTCGTGAAGAGCGAAGGGTCTGAAGTCCATAACCAGAGTTTCAATACCGTTCCTCGGAAAATGAGGATTGAAAGCAACCATTTCCAGCGTTAAAGGAGGATAAGCCCCATGTTTCAATACCGTTCCTCGGAAAATGAGGATTGAAAGATACAATCTGGTCCACGGGTTTGTAGTTCTGCAGGGTTTCAATACCGTTCCTCGGAAAATGAGGATTGAAAGCAAATAGGACCTTCGCCGTGATGGTGCCGGCCATCAGTTTCAATACCGTTCCTCGGAAAATGAGGATTGAAAGGGAATAATATATTTATTTGTATACCATTGAATCCCATGTTTCAATACCGTTCCTCGGAAAATGAGGATTGAAAGAGAACGGATCGGAGATATTGCCTGCGTTCTACTGCGTTTCAATACCGTTCCTCGGAAAATGAGGATTGAAAGGGGGATGTCATCGGGTTTGAGTGGGACGCATCTTCCTCGTTTCAATACCGTTCCTCGGAAAATGAGGATTGAAAGGTGTGTAGATTGTCGTTTGTGTGATATTCGCCGCAGTTTCAATACCGTTCCTCGGAAAATGAGGATTGAAAGGGATGCTCTTGATCTCCGCCTTGATGTCCTTGAGCAGTTTCAATACCGTTCCTCGGAAAATGAGGATTGAAAGATCACGCCTTTTGGTGGTCGCTGAACCGGATCGCGTGTTTCAATACCGTTCCTCGGAAAATGAGGATTGAAAGGGGATCGTCTCGGTCTCCGCCCACAACCCGGGCCGCAGTTTCAATACCGTTCCTCGGAAAATGAGGATTGAAAGCTTCACAGAGCGCCTTCACCAGTACTCGAGTGTCACCGTTTCAATACCGTTCCTCGGAAAATGAGGATTGAAAGATAAACACGCCCAGAAATGAAGATTTGCCCCTCGGGTTTCAATACCGTTCCTCGGAAAATGAGGATTGAAAGGTGGATCGTCTCCTACGATATCGGGCGCTACTACAAGTTTCAATACCGTTCCTCGGAAAATGAGGATTGAAAGGTGACAACACCACGCGCTGGAATGTTTACGGCGACCAGCGTTTCAATACCGTTCCTCGGAAAATGAGGATTGAAAGGTGAACGGTGCTACCGCGTGTGGGATTATTTTGCTAAGTTTCAATACCGTTCCTCGGAAAATGAGGATTGAAAGTCCTAAAGTCTCCGTACCTAGTCTGCCGAAGGTGAGTTTCAATACCGTTCCTCGGAAAATGAGGATTGAAAGGCCCGATAAGCCCGATATGGTTCTTGGTCTTCGTATCGTTTCAATACCGTTCCTCGGAAAATGAGGATTGAAAGAGGTTCGCTCCCTGCAGGTTGGCCCCGGCGAGGATCGCGTTTCAATACCGTTCCTCGGAAAATGAGGATTGAAAGTTGGAACCCGTCTACGATCCGGTACAGTCTCTTGACGTTTCAATACCGTTCCTCGGAAAATGAGGATTGAAAGTGAGTGATCGAGGCGGTCCCCGGGACGACGATCGCGTGTTTCAATACCGTTCCTCGGAAAATGAGGATTGAAAGACAATATCACCGGGGTCCTGGACTCCGACGCCCTCAGTTTCAATACCGTTCCTCGGAAAATGAGGATTGAAAGCCACCAATTTTTCCCGCTTTCGCCGCCGCGCTCGCCGTTTCAATACCGTTCCTCGGAAAATGAGGATTGAAAGAAACAGGTTCCCTATAACAACCCGCTCTTCCTTGCGTGTTTCAATACCGTTCCTCGGAAAATGAGGATTGAAAGTGGTTGCCTATGCGGTTCCTTTTGCTACATGGGCTGTTTCAATACCGTTCCTCGGAAAATGAGGATTGAAAGGGCGTCATCGGTGTGGATCTCGGCGTGAAACACATCGCGTTTCAATACCGTTCCTCGGAAAATGAGGATTGAAAGACCCGTTTTAACGGGTGGTAGTTGAAAAACAACTGACGTTTCAATACCGTTCCTCGGAAAATGAGGATTGAAAGCGATATACGGCACCTGATCTGCCGGAACCCAGTACCGTTTCAATACCGTTCCTCGGAAAATGAGGATTGAAAGTCGTTTTCGCAGAACCGCCCCTGTATCATACACGTACGTTTCAATACCGTTCCTCGGAAAATGAGGATTGAAAGAGGGGGCTACCGTCTAGCAGAACATGCAACAGTTCGTGTTTCAATACCGTTCCTCGGAAAATGAGGATTGAAAGACGAGCGGCATGGCGTCCCCGATAAGTTCCCTGATGGTGTTTCAATACCGTTCCTCGGAAAATGAGGATTGAAAGCCCGGAGGAGACGCTTTCCCATCTCCTTGCAGTAAAGTTTCAATACCGTTCCTCGGAAAATGAGGATTGAAAGATCTGGCAGGGCAGGGTAACCTCCGTACCGGACACCGTTTCAATACCGTTCCTCGGAAAATGAGGATTGAAAGATATGTCAGCATATACTACACGAACAATTGGATAAAGTTTCAATACCGTTCCTCGGAAAATGAGGATTGAAAGATGTACATCCGGCCATACCCGCCGAGCCCCTCCCATGTTTCAATACCGTTCCTCGGAAAATGAGGATTGAAAGACGCCAGGGACCGATCGACCACAAATGTCTCGAATGTGTTTCAATACCGTTCCTCGGAAAATGAGGATTGAAAGGTCCGGGCGTTTTAATATATCCACTCGCGGCATAAAGTTTCAATACCGTTCCTCGGAAAATGAGGATTGAAAGGTGACAATCGGAACTTCCGTGATCGATTTAAGGTACGGGTTTCAATACCGTTCCTCGGAAAATGAGGATTGAAAGATTCATAGTCAAAAGATAGAGAGCCTTGTTTTAAAGTTTCAATACCGTTCCTCGGAAAATGAGGATTGAAAGTCGTCCATCCAGGATATCGGCGAGAACCCCATCGCCGTTTCAATACCGTTCCTCGGAAAATGAGGATTGAAAGTCAGGATGGAGGCCGAGATACCAGGCAGGCAGGTGCCGTTTCAATACCGTTCCTCGGAAAATGAGGATTGAAAGCATACCTCCGCCGTGCGGGTCAGGGCCGGTGGGGTGGGTTTCAATACCGTTCCTCGGAAAATGAGGATTGAAAGCCGAACAACGTCATGATGTCCGCCGTGGACATACCGGCGTTTCAATACCGTTCCTCGGAAAATGAGGATTGAAAGTAGAATTACGAGCGGATCGGGACAAACTGATTCGTGCGTTTCAATACCGTTCCTCGGAAAATGAGGATTGAAAGACAACAATACCGCAGGCACAACACAATGGCCCGCCGTTTCAATACCGTTCCTCGGAAAATGAGGATTGAAAGAATAACACCGGCGGGGCAAATCGCCCCCCAGGGCAAGTTTCAATACCGTTCCTCGGAAAATGAGGATTGAAAGGTAACCGGGCGCCCTCGGTCTGTATGCACCGCATACGTTTCAATACCGTTCCTCGGAAAATGAGGATTGAAAGGTGCGGAGGTTGTGCAGGGTCAGGAGTAGCATATCCCGTTTCAATACCGTTCCTCGGAAAATGAGGATTGAAAGATCGCCGTTGCCAGCGCCTCAAAATTGTCAAAGTAGGTTTCAATACCGTTCCTCGGAAAATGAGGATTGGAAGTCCAGGATACCTTCGATTCGGTTGGTGATCATCTCAGGGAACGAACGTCTTGAGGATCTCCTTCCTGCCAGTGAATCGTTCCGTTGCGCACCGTTTCCGGCAGGTCGATCGCGGCACGTTCTCTCCTCGTGGTGGTGTAAGCGGCTTCCAGGCAAGATCCGATGCGAGGGAGGATCGGGGATGTCTCACACCCCTCCCCGCAGGACCTCGTCGATCATCCGTTCCTCGATGGGTTTGAGGTCCAGGTACTCTGCCAACACCCGTTCGATGCACCGGAACCGCCGCCCGTCGTCCCGGCTCAGGATCAGCTGCCCCCTGATCATGCGGTGGACCGCCCGGAGCGGCGCCGCGTTGATCACGCTCACGTCGACCGGCAGGCGAAGACGACCTCCTCGTGACCCTCCAGGACCCGGCGGATGCGGGAGACGATCTCTTCCCTATCGCTGCCGCTCAACGCGACCTGCGCAGTCCAGCACCTCCGCGACGAACCTTTCGATATCGGCGAGGTCCTCGTTCAGGATGGCAAAGACTCTTCGATCGTCGATCTTCCCATTGGCGTGAATGATCAGGTTCCGGGACTTCGCCATCTCTGCGCAGCGTTCGGCGAGGTCCCGCTCCAGCACGCCCTCGCGGCCCAGGAGCAGGAAGCAGTCCCCGTAGCTGTCTGGTATCTCCTGGAGCGATCGTGGCGATCGACGTGGCTGCAGATGGAGATTGCGCCTTCGATCGCCACGATCAGCCGGTACTTGGCGGCATCCCGCACGTACGGGTTCGAGAGGAACTCCGCCTCCCCCAGGCGGACAATCCGCTCGAGATCCCGCAGGGTTTGCCGCACTTCTCCGCACCACCGCTTCAGCAGATCGACATCAACCATACTGCAATGAGAATTGCAGGGCCTGAAGATATTAGTAGTATCCCGTGCATCGCGGCTCAGGAGAAGGCGCCGGCATGCCGGGAAGAAGGATAGCGGATGAAAGTGGCGAGGGATCCGTGGGCATGCCGAACGCCCTGGCCGATGAGTCGTCTGGCGAGCACGCGGCGGCATCGTGTGGAATTGGAGGGCAAGGGAGATAAATTAAAGCAGTCCAGAGACGAATGAAGATTGAGCCCTAATGCATGCGAAGAACCGCACCGAAATACTCGAGGACCTGCAATCTATGAAAGACGAGCTCGCAGAGCGCTACCATGTCCGGATCGTCGGGCTCTTTGGGTCCTATGCGCGAAAGGAACCGGGAGAGGTGATATCGACCTGCTCGTGGAGTTCGGCCCCGCTGCGGATCTCTTCGACTTCATCGGGCTGTCGCAGTTCCTGGAGGAGAGGTTCGGTCGTCGGGTGGATGTGGTGCCTCAGACCGCATTGCGGCCTGATATCCGTGAGCAGGTCATCCGGGACCTGATCTACGCATGAGAGCACCGGACCTCTACCTCTCGGATATTCTCGACGCTCTTGCAAGGATCGAGGAGTACACGGCAGGCATGACGCCTGAAGAGTTTGCTCGCGACGATAAGACACAGAGTGCCGTCATCCGGAAGTTCGAGATTGTCGGCGAGGCGAGCAAGAAAGTCCCCATACTATCCGGCAGAAATATCCCGACATACCCTGGAAGGAGATGGCAGGCATGCGGGACAAGCTGATCCACACCTGCTTCGGGATTGATGTAGCGCTCGTATGGGCAACAGTAGTCAACCGCGTTCCCGAACTTCGGAAGGATATGCATAGAATTCTCGCACTCGAGCGGAGTTCGTAATCGGGTCTGCGCAGAGCTGGAGGTCGCCCGGCGGGGCGGCGGGGGGTTCCGGCCTGCTATCCTGCATCCGCCCGGGCCCGGGGGCGGCACTGCACCTCGCCCTCGATCATCCCGTCTTTTAAGTTGATGATGCGGCAGAAGTACTCCCTGTGCCAGTCCTCGTGGGAGACCATTACGATCGTCTGCTGGAGATCCTCGTTCAGCTCCTGGAAGAGGTCCAGGATGCTGCGGGAGGTCGCGCTGTCCAGGTTGGCGAGAGGCTCGTCCGCGAGCAGGATGCTCGGGTTGTTGATGAGCGCCCGGGCGATCGCCACCCGCTGCTGCTCGCCCCCCGAGAGCTCGCTCTGGCGAAAGTCCATCCGTTCTCCCAGGCCCACCCGCTCCAGGATCTCGGCGCTGCGGGCGAGGTACTCCTCCCGCGGCGTCGCCCGGACGAGCGAGGTGAGATAGACGTTCTCGCGGGCGGTGAGCTCCCCGATCAGGGCGTAGTCCTGGAAGACGTAACCCAGGCGGTTCAGGCGAAAGAGGGTCCGCTCGCGGTCTGTCAACGCCAGCACATCGGTCCCCTCGATAGTGACGCTGCCCGTGGTGGGGCGGTCGAGCAGGCCCAGGATGTGGAGGAGTGTCGACTTGCCGCTCCCGCTCGCCCCCGTGATCCCGACGAACTCCCCCTTTTCCACCTGAAAAGAGACCCCTTGCAGCGCCCGCACCTCGACCCTGCCCATCGTGTAGATCCTGGTCACATCCCTGGCGACGATCATGGCTGCCCCCGTATGGCGGCCAGGATGTCCTCGCGGACCGTCCTCCACGCCGGTACATAGCCCGCGACCACCGAGACCGCGAACAGGCTGACGATGCTCCGCAGGATATCCCCGGGCTCGACCACCGGGTAGACCGGTCCTCCGGGAAAGACCAGCGGGTAGGCGGTTAGATACGCCCCCACGCCCGCGTTCAGGATCATCCCCGCCAGCGCCCCTGCAGACGTGATGAAGAGCACCTGGAGAACATAGGAATTGATGATGATCTGCTGGCTGAGCCCGATGGCCTTCAGGATCCCGATCTGGCGGCGCTTGTTGACCGTGTTGATGAAGACGACGATGAAGATCACCACGACGGCGATGATCAGGCTGACCCCTGTCGAGATGGCGTTGATGATGTTGAAACTCTGGATCGCCTGGTCCACGAACCCGGCCGCCTTCTCCTGGTACGTCCGAACCTCCTCCTGGATGCCGTAGCTCAGCAGCAGCCTCTTGTACTCCTGCTCCCTGCCATTCTCGGCGGTCTTCACCAGGATCTGGGATGCCTGATTCTCCAGCCCGAGCACCGACTGCATCTCAGCCGTGGTGACGAAGGCGGCGAGGTCGACACCGAACGATTGGGTCTCGTAGATGCCCTTCACCCGGTAGGTCCGCTCCACCCCGTTGGGGTACAGCACCTGCACCGAATCGCCGACCTGGACGCCCTGCAGGGAGGGGAGCCCTCCCGTCTCCTCCCCTTCCCTCCCCGCGAGCGTGGCGCCCATCAGGATCGCATTCCTGTCGCCGCTGGAGAGGAACTCGCCCTCGATCAGGCTCTGCTCGATCTGGGTCACGGACCGTTCATCCTGCGGATTGGTGCCGTACAGGCTGCTCTCCGCCGTCCTACCCCTGTAGAGGTAGGTGACACCCGTGGTGATGCGGGGGGCGGTGCCGGTAATGCCCGGTATCTGCTCCAGTTTCTTCTGCAGGCGATCCACGTCGTCGATATACCGTTCCCCCTCCCGGGGTTCGATCACCAGGTTGCCATAGTCGAAGTCGATCGACTGCGTGTTGAAGGTCTGGACGACACCGGCGATGATCGAGGGGAGGAAGACCAGGTTGACAAAGACCAGCGCGATGATCAGGATAGTCAAAAGAAGCGTCCCTTTATTGCCTCGCCGGATAGACTTCCATGCCAGGAATGAGGAGACCCGCACCTCTTCGATCACCGTTTACGTCTCCCTCCGTCTCCTGTACCAGTAGATCGCGAACGCAGCGACGAGGACGATGGCGATGGCGATGGGGATGAGCAGATCGCTCGGACTCTGTTCCAGAACCACCAGTTGAAGGTCCTGCCGGGTCGTGTGGGGCCCGAAGTCGTCTGTGTAGGAGATGAGGAGTGTATAATTAAACTCCCCCGCCTCGTCCGCCTGCAGGGAGAAGATCGCAGGAGCATCGTTGTTTGGCTCTATCGTCCCCATGAACGCCCGTTTCGAGCCAGAAAGAGAGACGTTCTCGATGGATGCCTGCACAGAGTTTGCATCGGCTGTTCCCGTATTCTCGATACGGATAGTCAGATCCACGCTATCGCCGGCGGCGACCTGGGTCGGATCGGTACGGATCGAGGCGACACCCAGCTCCGCCCGCCCGACGACCGGTATCCCCAGCGTCTCGACCTGGCGCTTCGCTGTTCCGTTGCCGCCGGAGTATGTGACGGTCAGCGGCACGATATTCAGCCCCAGGGGGATGTTCTCGTCTGTCATGAAACGCAGGTCCAGGTGGATCGCCTCCCCCGCCTCGATGTGGTCGAAGAAGTAGTTGCTGGGTCCGCTCGGCGCGAGGGAGAGCCCGCTGGTATTCAGCGTGACGGCGACGTCGTCGGCCCGGGCCAGCCCCCCGTTGGTCAGATCCAGGGAGACGCTGAAGCGGTCGCCCGGTTGGATATCCACCGGCACGGTTTTGTTCACGGTGATTGCCGGCTCCTTCTGCAGGGACACCCGCGAGTTCACGTCGACGGGCAGGGGATACTTCACGCTCTCCGCTCCCCGGACGCGGATCCAGACCTCGGGGAAGTAGATCCCCGCCCGGGTCGGCGCCTCGACCAGGAAGGTGAGGGGGAAGGACTGCCCGGGCCCGATGGCGCCCACATCGGTGTAACTCCCCTCGAGCACCTCGAGCCCGTTGCCGTAGAGGTAGACGCTCTCCACGAAGGCATCGATGGGGGTGACGGCAGTCGAGGTGGAGGTGCCGTCCTGCTGAACGACGACGTCGGTCTCGGTCTGCGATGCGCTCTCGGCGGTGTTCCGGAGCATGACCGTGATGGTCCCGGTGTCGCCGGGGAGCAGGACCGCCGGGGTGACCCGGTAATCGGCCACCAGAACGGTGGGAACCGCTGCCTGCACAGGACCGGCCGCCAGCAGCGCCAGGATCAGACAGACCAGGACGAATACACGCATCCCCTTCGTCGCCCCTCGCGGGGGCTGAAACCGCCCTGCCGTTCCGGCTCCCGCGAGGCGAACCCATGGGCGTTCTCGCTGATATACCTTTGGAGCGGGGATCGAAGGATGCTGGAAAATGCCGAACCCGTGCGGTGAATGTTCGCTGTCTGAAAAAGGTTAGAGGAAGATGGGCGCGAAGACCACCGCGACGATGGACATCAGCTTCAGGAGGATATTGAGCGCCGGCCCCGCGGTATCCTTGAAGGGATCGCCGACCGTGTCGCCCGTGACCGCGGCCTTGTGGGCCGGGGAGCCCTTCCCGCCCAGGTTCCCCTGCTCGATGTACTTCTTGGCGTTGTCCCAGGCGCCGCCGGCGTTCGCCATCATGACGGCGACTAAAAAACCGCTCGAGATCGACCCGATCAGCAGACCGGCCAGGGCCGCCGGCCCGAGGGCGATGCCGACGATCAGGGGGGCGGCGATCGCCATCACGCCCGGGGCGATCATCTGCCGCAGGGCGGCGTTCGTCGAGATGGTGATGGCGGCCGCGTAGTCCGGCTCCGTCTTCCCCTCCATGAGACCGGGGATCTCGCGGAACTGCCGCCGCACCTCCTGCACGATCTGGCCCGCGGCCTTCCCGACCGCCGTCATCGCGAAGGAGCTGAAGAGGAAGGGCAGCATGGCACCGATCAGGACGCCGACGAAGACCGTGTAGTCCAGCATGTTCACCAGCTCCAGCCCCACCGCCTGGGAGTAGGCGGCAAAGAGACCCAGCGCCGTCAGCGCCGCGCCCCCGATCGCGAACCCCTTCCCGATGGCGGCGGTGGTGTTCCCGACGGAGTCCAGCGTGTCGGTGATCGCGCGCACGCCCGGCTCCTGGTGCGACATCTCGGCGATCCCGCCGGCGTTATCGGCGACCGGGCCGTAGGCGTCCACGGAGAGCGTGATGCCCAGCGTGGCGAGCATGCCGACGCCGGCGATGGCGACCCCGTAGAGGCCCGCTTGGCTCGCCGCGATCAGGATCGCGACGGCGATGATCAGCACGGGGAAGACCGTGCTCTCCATGCCCTTCGCGAGACCCGTGATGATGTCCGTCGCCGCGCCCGTCTCGCAGGACTTCGCGATCGCCTGCGTGGGCGGGCGCTCGTAGGAGGTGTAGTACTCGGTGATGAGCCCGATCAGGAACCCGGCGACCAGACCGGCGATGGCGGCGACGAAGACCCCGATGAACTGGGGCCCGAGCAGGTTCGTGACGAGCCAGTAGGCGGCGGCGACCGTGAGCACCAGGGCGGCGAAGGTGCCGACGTTGAAGGCGCGGTGGATGGCGCTGCTCTCGTTCTTCTGCGTGCGCACGAAGAGCGAACCGACGATCGACGCCACGATCCCGAAGGCGGCGATGAGGATCGGCAGGATTACCAGGTTGATCATGCCGACCCCGCCGAACTGGGCGACCCCCGCTGCCGACGCGCCGATGAGCATCGTCGCGATGATCGCCCCGACGTAGCTCTCGTAGAGATCGGCGCCCATGCCGGCGATGTCCCCGACGTTGTCGCCGACATTGTCCGCGATGACCGCTGGATTGCGGGGATCGTCCTCGGGGATCCCCGCCTCCACCTTCCCGACGAGATCCGCCCCCACGTCGGCGGCCTTGGTGAAGATCCCGCCGCCCACGCGGGCGAAGAGCGCGATCGAGCTCGCCCCGAGCGAGAAGCCCGAGATCACCGAGACGATCTCGGGCAGCCCGAGGGCGGTGAAGAAGTCCAGGGCGTAGAAGAGACCGCTGAGGCCCAGGAGGCCCAGCCCCACGACCGTCAGCCCCATCACCATGCCGCTCGAGAACGAGACGCGGAACGCGTCTGCCATCCCCCGGCGGGCGGCATTCGTGGTGCGGACGTTCGCGAGCGTCGCCGAGTTCATCCCCACGTAGCCGGCCGTCGCCGAGAGGGCGGCCCCGACCACGAAGGAGACGGCGGTCAGCGGATTGATGATCAGGGCCAGGACCCCCGCCAGCACGACGACGAATATCGCAATGGCTGTGTACTGGCGCTTCAGGTAGACCATCGCGCCCAGGTGGATCGCACCGGCGATCTTCTGCATCACCTCGGTGCCCGCCCCCTCCCGCCGCATATTCCAGAACGAGTAGCCTGCGAATACGAGGCCCAGGAGGGCGAAGACGGGTGCCAGAATCAACATATCCATCTCTGATTGCCTCCGAACGACTCTCAAACAGAAAGAATCTATAGAAGTTCTTTGTACGGAATATATAAATTCACGGATTTAAACCGCGGACGGACCCGTGAAGTCCAGAATCTGCGGCTCCAGCGTCTGGAGATCCAGCACCACGGCGCGGGCCGGGGTGGGATGGATGTTCATCTGCTTCTGGAAGGCGGTCTGGGACTGCCAGGCCCCGGCGTTGACGCCCAGCACCCCGCGGTAGCGCGTCAGCCCGCTGGTGTGGACGTGCCCCGTGTGGAGCACCTCCGGGATGGGGTCGATCACCAGCTGGTCCTGCCGCGTGGCGGCGAGAGACGTCCGTTTCCCGTAGGTGAGGGCGAGGTGGCGGCGCTCCAGCATCCCCGCCATCATCTGCTCCGGCTGGGCGTAGCTGGCGCCGGGGATCAGCCCGATCATGTCGTCGATCGAGCGTCCGTGGTACATCAGCACCCGCACCCCCTGCACCGCCAGGAGGCAGGGGTTCTCCACGAAGAGGCAGTTGCCCGGGAATTTGCGCGTGAAGTCGGGCGGGATGGCGGGCTGGGGCTCCGCCGCCCGCACCGCATCGTGGTTGCCGGGGGAGAGGACGATCCGCAGGCGCGAGGGGAGGTCGGCGAGCATCCCCCCCAGGACGTCGTACTGCTCGTAGATGTCGCGGATCACCAGCTCCTCCTCCTGGCCGGGGTAGATCCCGATGCCGTCCACCAGGTCGCCCGCCACCAGCAGGTACTGCACGTCCGAGTCCTGCAGCCAGTCGGCGAAGCGGTTCCACTCCGCCTCCAGGAACGTGTCGCTCCCCACGTGGATGTCCGAGACGAGTACCGCCTTCCCCGGCTGCGGGCTCGTGTAGGGCGCGTGGTTGATGGGGATGTCGGGACGGACGATCTGCTCCGCGAAGAAGAGCCGCCCGTCCTGCGAGAGCTTACCGCGGACGCCGATCACCTCGTCGGGCAGCAGGCGCTCCGCCTCGGCGAAGACGTCCTTTCCCTTGTTGAAGAGGACGGAGAGCTGCCCCGTCGGGTCCTCCAGGTCGATCAGGCGGTTGCCGCTCCCCGTGGTCCGCACGTCGCCGACCATGCCAATCACGGTGCACTCCTGCTGGTTGTAGCGGCTCGAGCGGGTGAGCGCCTCGATGGGCATCGCCGGGTTCCTGCCGCGGATCAGGTTGCCGAGGCGGGTGTAGCGGTCGCGGAAGAGGTGCACGAAGTCCGCGAAGTTGTTGGCGGCGGCGGAAGAATCGGCGCTGCCGCGGATCACCTCCACCCATGGATCGGTGAGGAACCGCGTCCCGTCTCGCTCGGGGGCGAAGTCCGGGATGTGCCGCGTCGAGACCACGACCGTGCTCTCCGGGATGGCGGCGATGATGCGGTCGATGAGCGCGGGATCGCCCTGCTTGCGGATGTAGTTCACCACATCCGGGTGCACCTGCAGGTTCGTCTCGAGGAACCGCTGGACGATCTCCTGGTCACCGAGCATAGATCCTACTATGGTCCCCCACCTCTATGACCTTTGCCAATGGTGGGGCCCCCCTCCCTCTGGTATGTATTTGTAGGATAAACGCGGATGGTACTCAGCAAGTATCCTCTATGGCAGACGCAAAGAAGCTGAACGGCAGTGCGAACCCGATCCGGCGGTTCCGCGAGAGCGACAACCCCTGGGTATCTCTCGCACGGGATCTCCTCTGGGTGGCCGCCGTGGTGGGCGGGTTCGCCCTCGTCCTCTTCCTGGCCGCCGGCACCTGGCCGGCTCTCGTCACCATCGAGTCGGAGAGCATGGTGCCCCACATGAACGTCGGCGACCTGGTCTTCGTGGTGGAGGAGGACCGCTTCGGACCGCTCCGCACCTGGGAGGAGGGGAGAGAGAGCGGCTACGCGGCGTTCGGCGACTACGGGGACGTGATCGTCTACCGCCCGAACGGCGAGAACCGCGTGAATCCGATCATCCACCGGGCGATGGCCTATTCGGACGCCGACGCGGGCTACATCACCAAGGGCGACAACAACCAGCTGGCGGACCAGCAGGGCTACTACCAGGGCATCGGGGCGATCGAGCCCGTTCGGAAGGAGTGGATCGTGGGAAAGGCCCTCTTCGCCATCCCGCTCCTGGGTTATCCCGCCCTGCACCTCTTCGAGTTCGCCGCAATCGTGATCGTCCTCATGCTCCTCTACGAGGTGATCGCCGGCAGGAAGGAGGAGAGCGGTGCCGCGAAGCGGGGGAAGCGGTAGGGTCCTGCACCGCCTGCTCGACGACGTGCTCGGCGGCCACCGCCTGACGGAGGAGGAGGCCGCATCCCTCCTGCAGGTACGGGACCGGGGCGTCTTCGCGATCGCCGCCGCCGCCGACGCCCTGCGGGAGGAGAAGGTCGGCGACACCGTCACCTACGTCCGCAACCAGAACATTCACGTGACCAACATCTGCAAGAACCTCTGCGGGTTCTGCGGGTTCGGGAGGCCGAAGGGATCGGACGAGGGCTATCTGCTCGGTAGCGAGCAGATCGCGGAGCAGGCGCGCCTGGCGCGGGAACGGGGCGTGACCGAGATCTGCCTCCTCTCGGGGGTGCACCCGCACTTTACGGCCGAGACCTACGCGGACCTGATCGGCCGGGTGCACGCCGCCATCCCCGGGGCGGACATCCACACCGCCAGCCCGGACGAGATCGCCTGGGCTGCGCGGCAGAGCGGCATCTCCAGCGGGGAGGTGATCCGCCGCCTGCGGGCGGCGGGTCTCGGGACCCTCCAGGGGACGGCGGCGGAGATCCTGGTCGACCACGTGCGGGCCGTCATCTGTCCGAACAAGGTGCGCACCGGGGACTGGATCCGCATCATCCGCGAGGCGCACGGGATGGGAATCCGCTCGACCGCCACCATCCTCTACGGCCACGTGGAGACGGCGGCGGATCGGGCGCGGCACCTGGCGATCCTGCGGGAGATCCAGGACGAGACTCGCGGGTTCACGGAGTTCGTGCCGCTCTCCTGGTTGCACGCCCGCACCCCGCTCTACGCATCCGGCACGGCGCCCCCCGGGGCGACCGGGAGGGAGGACATCCTGCTCTTCGCGGTCTCCCGCCTCTTTCTGGACAACTTCGACAATATCCAGATCCCCTGGCAGAAGGTGGGGCGAAAGATGGCGTCGCCCGGGCTGCAGTGCGGGGGGAACGATCTCGGGGGGACGATGTATGCCGATGCGGTCTCGGCGGAGGCCGGCGGCGAGGGCGGCGGATACTTCGACCCGGCCGAGATGCAGCGGATCGCAGAGGATCTGGGGCGGACGCTGCGCCAGAGGACCACGACCTACGGACGGGTGGGATAAGCGCCTAGATGCGGTTCAGCGCCTCCAGCGCCGGCATCCCGACCTCGACGCGGCGCTGGATCGCGTGCAGGTTCGCCGCCTTCACCTCCCCTTCCAGCAGCTCCTCCAGGGTGTCGACGATGTCCCCCTGGGCGGGGCCGATCTGCGCCGCCGGGTAGTCGAAGTTCTCGAGCGCCTCGATGTCGATGATGTCGTTGGCGATCAGGCCGCTCTCGGTCACGGCAAAGACCAGGCTCGTGTTCCCGAGGGGGATGACGAACCCCTCGGCGTCCTTGTAGGAGAGACGGATCCGTTGCGGGGTTATCTGTCCCAGCATGGCAGGGGGATATCCGCGATGGTTATTAAGTGTATGCCTGCGCCCATTGCGTTACCCTAATCATGTTCCTGGACAACCTTGAACCCGGAGGCTCGGGCACCCCTCTCCCGGGGGGATGCCCTTTCCGTATGCGAACCCTGCTCGACGACGTGCTCGGCGGCCACCGCCTGACGGAGGAGGAGGCCGCATCCCTCCTGCAGGTGCGGGACCGGGGCGTCTTCGCGATCGCCGCCGCCGCCGACGCCCTGCGGGAGGAGAAGGTCGGCGACACCGTCACCTACGTCCGCAACCAGAATCTCAACGTGACGAACATCTGCATCAACGCCTGCGGATTCTGCGGGTTCTCGCGGAAGCAGGGGGACCCGGACGCCTACTTCTACGGGCGGGAGACGATCCAGAAGAAGGCGGCGCAGGCGCGGGAGCGGGGCGCGACCGAGATCTGCACGGTGAGCGGACTGCACCCGCACTTCACCGCGGACTCCTATGTCGACCTCATCGGCTGGATCCGCGAGGCGGCCCCGCACGTCCACATCCACGCCAGCAACCCGATGGAGATCGCCTATGCCGCGAGAAAGAGCGGGTGCAGCACCGCGGAGGTCCTGCAGAGGATGAAGGCGGCGGGTCTGGGCTCCCTCTGCGGCACCGCCGCGGAGATCCTGGTGGACGAGGTGCGCTCCGTCCTCTGCCCGGGGAAGATCGATACCGCCGCCTGGATCCGCATCATCCGCGAGGCGCACGCCCTTGGCATCCCCTCCACGGCGACCATCATGTACGGCTCCCTCGAGGGCGAGGCGGACCGGGCGCGGCACCTGGCGATCCTGCGGGAGATCCAGGACGAGACCCGCGGGTTCACGGAGTTCGTGCCGCTCTCGTTCATCCACATGAACACTCCCATCTACCGCGCCGGGAAGGCGCGGGGAGGGGCGACGGGAAGGGAGGATATCCTGATGTTCGCGGTGTCCCGCCTCTTCCTGGACAACTTCGACCACATCCAGAGCTCCTGGGTGAAGCTGGGGACGAAGCTGGCGCAGGTGGGGCTCCTCGCCGGCGCGGACGACCTGGGCGGGACCATGTTCGAGGAGAGCATCTCGCGGGGCGCCGGCGCGGCGAACACCGAGTACCTCGATCCCGCCGAGATGCAGCGGATGGCAGAGGATCTGGGGAGGACGCTGCGCCAGCGGACGACCCTCTACTCCCTAGTCTGAGGGCATCAGCAGGCGGACGATCTTGTCCCCGATCTCCCGCGCCCGCCGCATGGCGTCCGCGTCCTTCAGCACCTCGCCGGCGAGGTATCCCCGCCCCTGCACCCCGCCCAGGTAGGAGAACTCGTGGGAGCTGAAGAACCCCTCTATCGTCTGGAGCGCCCGGCTTCCCCCCTTATCGGCGCAGACGGCGACCCCGACGGCCCTCCGCCCCGCCAGCACGCGGTTGTGGTAGAGCGAGTAGGTGCGGTCGATGAAGTTCTTGGTGTGGCCGTTCACGTCGTAGTAGTAGGTGGGCGACCCCAGCACCAGCACCTCGCACGCGATCACCTTCTCGGCGATCGCGTGCCAGTCATCGTTCCGGACGGCGCACGTCAGGTTCCGCTTGCAGTCCTCGCAACCCAGGCAGGGTTTGATCGTCTTCCCGGCAAGAGAGAGGAACTCGGTCTCGATGCCCTCCTCCCTGCAGCGGTCCAGGATCGCCTGGACCAGCAGGGCCGTGTTCCCCTCCTTCCGCATGCTCCCGGAGATGCCCAGCACCTTCATACTCTACCCTTGTCCGCGGACTCTTTTATTCTTTTGCTGGTGCAGGAGAGACCCAGGTTGCGGAAAGCGCGCTCCGCCTCCGGGAGCGGATCGGCGGAGCGGTAGAAGAGGTGCGACCGGCAGGAGCAGTCGCTCGCGCCGAACCCCGCGACGCCGCCGCTCCCGAGCGCCGCTGCCAGGCGGCACTCGAGACGGAGCGCTGTCGGGGCGCAGACCGCGTACCGCACGCGGAACCGGGGGGAGAGGAGGAGGCGGTCGATGTGCCAGCGGGGGGGTGCATCGCGGCGGGCGGCGAGGCGGAGGTGCCGCCGCACGCGGGAGAGCCCGCCCGGGCCGAGGGCGGAGCCGACGTAGACGTGCCATCCCGCCCGGAAGGGGACCTCTCCCAGGCCGCCGACGGGGAGCGTGCAGGCGGCGTTCTCCAGGATCAGGCAGTAGATCCCCTTATCCATGCAGACCCTGCACGATCGTGTGCGCCGCCAGGATGTGCCGCCGCCCCCCCTGCAGCACCGGCGCCTCGTGGCCGGGGAAGAGCCCCTCCACGTCCAGGCCCGCGAGGCGCTCTATCGACCGCTGCAGGAGGGCGAGATCGCCGCCGGGGAGATCGTACCGCCCGAACGAGCCGTGGGTGAAGACCGTGTCCCCCGAGAAGAGGATCCGCTCCCCCGCGTGGTAGAGGCAGATCCCGCCCGGGGTGTGGCCGGGGGTGTGCAGAACTTCGAGCCCCGCCACGGTGTCCCCCTCCTCCACGGTGAAGTCGGCGGCCGCCCCGGGAGGGCGGGCCCCGAAGAGCATCGCCACGCTGCGGCGGTCGTCCGCAAGAGCCGGTGCATCCAGGGGGTGAATGCAGACCCGTGCGCCGCACATGCGGCGGATCTCGTTCACGTGGGCGGTATGATCGTAGTGGCCGTGGGTGAGGACGATCACGCGGATCTGCTCCCTGTAGAGCGCGACGTCCATCGGGAGCACCCCGGCGTCCACCAGGACCGGGCCGAACAGGTAGGCGTTGGCGAGCCCGCCGCTCCCGGCGATCCATCGGACTGGCATGTACCATAATAAGGAGGGGAAGTACATGTGTGTTATGCATGCCCTGATCGCAGAGTGCCGGAACGGGATCCCTCCCCTGGTGGAGGAACTGGCAGAGGGTGAGCAGATGCCTCCGGAGCGGATGGCGCGGGCCATCGCGGAAGGGCAAGTCACGGTACCGGCCAACCCCCGGCGGAAGCACCGCCTCTGCGCCATCGGCGCCGGGTGCCGCGTGAAGGTGAACGTGAACGTGGGCACCTCGGCGAGCCGCTGCAACGAGACGCTCGAGGTGGAGAAGGGTCTGGCAGCGATCGGGAGCGGCGCCGACACCCTCATGGACCTCTCCACGGGGGGCGACCTGCCGCGCATGCGGCGGAAGATCCTGGCGCTCGACGTGCCGGTGGGAACGGTACCGATCTACGAGGCGGTGCGGCGCGCCGGCAGCGCAGCGGACGTCGATGCCGACCTCCTCTTCCGCGTGATCCGCGAGCACTGCCAGCAGGGGGTGGACTTCCTCACCCTCCACTGCGGCGTGAACCGCGAGGCGCTCGCGGCGCTCCGCGCCGATCCCCGCATCCTGAGCGTGGTCAGCCGGGGCGGGGCGTTCCATACGGCGATGATGGTCTACCGCGACGAGGAGAACCCTCTCTACGCCGAGTTCGACTACCTTCTCGAGATCCTGAAGGAGTACGACGTGGTCGCGAGCCTGGGGGACGGAATGCGCCCGGGGAGCGTCTGCGACTCCCGGCGGCTCGCGAAATCGGCGGAGTACGCCACGCTCGGTCGCCTGTCCCGGCGGGCGCTCGCCGCCGGGGTGCAGCGCCTCGTCGAAGGGCCCGGCCACATCCCCCTGGACGAGATCGGTTACAACGTGCGGGCCCTGAAAGAGATGACGGGCGGAGCCCCCCTCTACCTGCTCGGGCCGCTCCCGACCGACATCGCCGCCGGCTACGACCACGTGGCCGCCGCCATCGGCAGCGCGATCGCCTGCATGCACGGGGCGGACTTCCTCTGCATGGTCTCCCCGAGCGAGCATCTGGCCCTGCCGTCGGTGGAGGATATCGAGGAGGGGACGCGGGTGACGAAAATCGCCGCCCACATCGGGGATACCCTGCGTGTCGAGGGATCCCGGCGGCGGGAGCGGGCGATGGCAGACGCCCGCCGCCGCCTGGACTGGGAGGAGCAGTTCCGGCTGGCGCTCTTCGGCGATCTGGCCCGGATGATCCACGACCGCGACGGGATGATGGACACCTGCTCCATGTGCGGGGACCTCTGCGCCGTGCGGATGGTGCGGGAGGTCTTCGGGGACGAAAAGGCGGGAGAGGACTGAAAAACAGCTCTAACGGGCCTGCAGGATGCGGGCGGCGAGCAGGGCGGCGTTCTCCGCGGCGTCGATCCCCACGCAGGCGACCGGCACCCCCTTCGGCATCTGGGCGATGGAGAGGAGGGCGTCGAGCCCCATCAGGCTGGCGGAGACCGGCACCCCGATCACCGGACGGGCGGTGCGGGAGGCGATCGCGCCGGGCAGCGCGGCGGACATGCCGGCGATCGCGATGTAGACCCGGCACGGGTCCCCCCGGATGTAGGCGTCCAGCTGCTCCGGCTGGCGGTGGGCGGAGATGACCTGGCGCTCGTAGGAGAGCCCCTGTTCGTCCAGCGTCCTGCAGACCCTCTCCACGACCGGGGCGTCCGATGGAGAGCCGGAGATGACCGAAACGTCGACCATGCCATTCAAGCTTATATCGAATCCCCCCTTATTAGTATGTGGTATTCTATGGAGAATGAGCCACCACTGCTGATGCTGCCAGGGCCGGTGCCCGTTCCGGAGCGTGTCCGCTCCGCCATGGTCCGGCAGGCAATCAACCATCGGGGCAAAGAGTTCGGCGACATCTACGCCGCCTGCGTGAAGACGCTGAAGCAGCTCTTCGGGACCGCGAACGACCTGTACGTGCTGAGCGGATCCGGGACCGCCGCCATGGAGGCGGCGGTCGCCAACTTCGGGCGCGACCGCCGCATTGTCTCCCTGGTCAACGGGAAGTTCGGGGAGCGGATGTACAAGATCGCGCAGCGCTACGGGACGGCGACGGAGATCCCGTCCGCCTGGGGCACACCTCTCGACCTCGGGGCGCTGGAGGAGAGCCTGGAGGCGGGGGCGGAGGTCGTGACGATGGTGCACAACGAGACCTCTGCGGGGATCCGCAACCCGGCCGAGGCGGTGGGGAGGCTCGCCCGCAAGCACGGGGCGCTTCTCCTGATGGACGGAATCACCTCCATCGGCGGGGATGCCGTGGAGGCGGACCGCTGGGGCGTCGATGTCGCCTTCGTCGGGTCCCAGAAGTGCCTGGCGGCCCCGGCGGGGCTCTCCGCCATCTCCGTCGGGCCGCGGGCCTGGGAGGTGCTCTGCGAGAAGCGGCCGTTCTACCTGGATCTGGCCGCGTACCGCAAGAGCGCCGCCACGCTGGAGACGCCGTACACGCCGGCGGTCCCGCTCTTCCTGGCGCTCCGCGAGGCGCTCCGCATGATCGAGGAGGAGGGGCTCGAGCGCCGCATCGCCCGCCACCGCCGCATGGCGGACGCGGTCCGCGCCGCGGCGGACGCCTGGGGGCTCTCCCTCTTCCCCGCCACAGACGCGCTCCACGCCTGCTCCAACACCGTCACGGCGATCTCCTACCCGGACGGTGTCTCCGACAGGGATCTGCGGGCGAACGTGCGGAGTCTCGGGGTGGAGATCGCGGGGGGGCAGGACCACCTGAAGGGCAGGATTTTCCGCATCGGTCACATGGGCGCCGTGGGGGCGGCGGAGATCATGGCGACGGTCGCCGCCGTGCAGACCTCCCTGCAGGCGCTCGGATACAGGATCGAGGGCGACGGCGTGGAGGCGGCCGGCGGGGTGCTGCGATGAAGATCGGGGTGGCGGATACGACCTTTGCGCGGGTGAACATGGGCAGGATCGCGATCGACGAGCTGAAAAGGCACGCCAGTCTCTCGATCGAACGCTACACCGTGCCCGGCATCAAGGATCTGCCCGTCGCCTGCAAGATACTCCTGGAGGAGCGCGGCTGCGATCTGGCGATGGCGCTCGGCATGCCGGGCCCCGCCGAGAAGGACCGCATGTGCGCCCACGAGGCCTCCCAGGGCCTCATCCGCGCCCAGCTGATGACCAACAAGCACATCATCGAGGTCTTCGTGCACGAGGACGAGGCCCGGGACGAGCGGGAGCTCGCCTGGCTCGCCGAGCAGCGCACCCGGGAGCATGCGGTCAACGCGGTAAAGCTCCTCCTCTACCCCCGGGACCTGGAGAAGGAGGCGGGGACCGGGCAGCGCCAGGGATTTCCCGACGTCGGTCCGGCCCGCCGCTGAGGGAGCCGCCCGGTCCGCCGGGCGGTGCGAATGGGGCAACTTCATATATTACCCCGGGCATCTTACCGGCAATGGCGTTCGAGGATTGCATACGGTGTGCCGTCGGGGGGGACGGGGCGGTGTCGGTCCCCGGCAGCGGAGGGGATGCCGCATGGTAACGATCAGGGATATTCCGATGCGGGCGCGATGGGAGATCGCGTCGCGCATCCTGACCTACATGCCGTTCCTCTTTCTCCGGAGGTTCGCAGAGCCCGGCGGGAGGGAAGGCAGGATCGACGCCGTCTTCCGCGACGTCGGCCAGGAGCTCCGCCGCATCGCAGACGAGTACGGGATGCCCAGAGAGGATGCAGCGGGGCTCGTCCAGACCCTCGGGACGCTCTCCGTCGTCCTCTTCGGCTCCGGGTTCGAGACGCCGCTGATCGAGGGCGTTCCCGAGGAGACCGTCATCCGCTTCGCGGCGTGCCCGATGTGCACCCTGGCGCGGGAGCGGGGGCTCCGCGAGGAGGACGCCGGCATCCTCTGTGCGTCCTACGTGCGTGCCGCGATAGAGGCGCTCAATCCGGAGTACGGGATCGAGATCCACGACACGATGTGCAGCGGCTCCCTCTTCTGCGAGATGGTCATCCTGCGGAAGCGGGCCTGAGATCCCGTCTCCGGTGCGGTCGATGCGTCTCGGGCTCCCCCCCGCCGGGGAGCAAACCTCCCCGATCCCTCGCCTCTCGCCCGGCAGGGCCCGCACGGGGCGTGCGGGCACGGCTTGTCAGCGCCGCCTTCTATGCCGCGGCCATGCGCAGGATTGGGCGCCGCTCTGGGCGGGCGGCATACAGGGTTGACGTATTCGCAATCCCGGGCGGAACCGGGTTCTCCCATCCATCCTCTCCTCCCGGCTCCCGCATGCATGGATATCGTACTGGCAGCGGTGGAGGGACGGTGACGTGGCGCTCCCGGATCTGCCTCCCTTGGAGAGTATCGTACCAGCGGGGTGGAACACTGCCTGGCAGGAGGAATCCCGCCCAACCCGATCTGGAGGTTCATCCGAAGCGATGGGCCCTGCATCCCCGGAGGTCTCTCTCGAGAGCGAGGCGATATCGGGCGCCGCCCTGCCTGAAAAATTCTACCTGCCATCGCCCCGTCCAGATGATCGGGCCCGAGGATAGTGCAGCGAACTCGCCGCCCCGCTCTTCGCCCTGCCGGCGCGAGAGAGGCCGCACGTGCTGGATACCGCCGGAGGCCTGCGCCGGATGGGCGTGCACGTCCGCGGGGGGCTCGGAATCGGGCAGCGGCCCCGGCGCCCGCCCCCCGCAGCGTGCATGAGCCGCCTTAAAATAGACCTGGTGAGAATCTTAGAAGGAGGATCGGAATGACGATAAAGCTGGGATTTGTGGTCTCGGAGTTCAACCGGGACATCACCTACCTGATGGAGATCGAGGGGCGGGAGCACGCGAAGTTCCTGGGCGCCGACGTCGTCGATACCCTGTACGTGCCGGGCGCCTACGACGTCCCCATCGCGGTGAAGAAGATGCTCGAGGCGGGCGAGGTGGACGCGGTGGTCACCCTCGGCGCGGTGATCGAGGGCGCCACCCAGCACGACGAGATCGTGCTGCAGCACGCCGCCCGCAAGATCATGGACCTGGGGCTGGAGTACGGCAAACCGGTCACCCTCGGTATATCCGGGCCCGGCATGACCCGCCTGGAGGCGCAGGAGCGGATCGACTACGCCCGCCGCGCGGTCGAATCGGCGGTAAAACTGGTCCAGCGATTGCGATGAGATCCCTCTCCGAGAAGGTTGCCGGCATCGCCCCGTCCGCCACGATCGAGATCTCGGACGAGGCCAAGCGAATGAAGCGGAAGGGGATCGACGTCGTCTCCCTCTCCATCGGCGAGCCGGACTTCGACACCCCGCAGCACATCAAGGACGCCTGCTGCGCGGCGCTCGCACGGGGGGAGACCCACTACGCCCCGAGCAACGGCATCCCGGAGCTGCTCCACGCGATCGCGGAGAAGATCCGCACCGAGAACCGCATCGACTGCCGGCCCGAGGAGGTGATCGCCACCTGCGGCGCCAAGGACGCGATCCGCGAGGCGATGGAAGCGGTCCTCAATCCCCAGGACGAGGTGATCCTGATCGATCCGGCCTGGGTCTCCTACGAGCCGTGCATCCAGCTGGCGGGGGGGCGGGCGGTGCACCATCCCCTGAACATGAAGACCTTCCAGATCGACGACACCCTGGGAGAGCGGATCACCCAGCGGACCAAGATGATCGTGGTCAACACCCCCTCCAACCCCACGGGAACGGTTCTCAACCGCCGGTCCCTGCAGCTGGTGGCCGATCTCTGCCAGGACTACGACCTCTTTGCCCTGTCGGACGAGATCTACGAGAAGCTGATCTACGGGCGGGAGCACGTCTCCCTCGCCTCCCTGGACGGCATGCAGGAGAGGACCATCACCGTCAACGGCTTCTCCAAGGCCTACGCGATGACCGGCTGGCGGCTCGGCTATGCGGTGGCGCCCGCCGGGATCATCCGCCGGATGCTGACAATCCAGCAGCACTCGGTGAGCCATCCCGCCACGTTCGTGATGTGGGGAGGGGTTGCCGCCCTCCAGGGCGATCAGGGGGCGGTGCAGGCGATGCGGGAGGAGTTCGATCGGCGGCGGGAGTACCTGGTCGATGCACTGACCGACATGAAGTTCGCCATGGCGCCCCCCGAGGGCGCCTTCTATGCCTTCGTCAGGGTCGAGGGGGACGACACCGCGATCGCCCGCCGCTGGCTGCAGGAGGCCCACGTGGCGGTCACGCCGGGGGCCGCGTTCTACGCGCCGGGCTGGATCCGGCTCTCCTACGCCGCGTCCCTCCCCCAGCTGCAGGAAGCGATGCGGCGCATCCGGATCCTGAGGGGCTGACCGTTTCACGGTCTGCTCCTCCTCTTTTGCGGCAGGGCATGCCCCCCGCAGGCACCGGGGCAGGGGGAAGCAGGACTGAATGGTATATGTAGGTTAAACGAGAGACATTATGGGCAATGGTATCGGAGATACTGGTCACAATAGGGCTTTTTGCAATATTCCTCGTCGTTCTCGTCGGCCCGTTCCGGGTGCGGGCGATCGAGCATAACCTCGAACCCTTCCTCCTCCTGATGGGCATCATCGCCCTGACCATCGCGGGATTTGCCGTGATCCCCGGCGAGACGACGGGCTGGACCCTCGCGATCGTGGAAGAGGCGCTGACCTCGCCCCTGCACATCACGGAGATCCTGGGGGTTCCGATCGGCATCTTCCAGATCGTGCTCCTCGTCGGGCTGATCATCTACCGCTGGCACGGCCCCATCCACGCCGCCATCGGGAGGATGGCAGAGATCCTCTCGCTCCGCGTCACGGTCGCCCTGCTCATCCTGGTCCTTGGCCTGATATCCAGCATCGTCTCCGCCATCATCGCCGCCATCATCCTGGTGGAGGTGCTCTGCGTCCTGCCCATCGAGCGGCGGCCGCGGGTCGAGCTGACGGTGATCGCCTGCTTCGCCATCGGGCTCGGGGCGGCGCTGACCCCCCTCGGCGAGCCCCTGTCCACGATCGCCGTATCCAAGCTCTCGGGTCCGCCCTACTTCGCCGACTTCTTCTTCCTGATCGACCTGCTCGGCATCTATATCGTCCCGGGCATCGTCGCGTTCGCCCTGCTGGGCATGTACCGCGTCCAGTCCCTGGGCACGAGTGCCAGGGTTGCCTGTGAGCCCTACACCGAGACGCTCCGGGACGTGATCCTTCGGGCCGCGCGGGTGTACGTCTTCATCGCGGCGCTGGTCCTCCTGGGGGAGGGGTTCAAGCCGATCATCCTGAAGTACATCGCCCTGGTGCCGGCGGAGCTGCTCTACTGGATCAACACGGTCTCCGCCATCCTGGACAACGCCACGCTGACCGCGGCGGAGATCGGACCCTATCTGTCCATCTTCCAGATCCGCGCCCTGCTGATGGCGCTCGTCGTCGCAGGCGGCATGCTGATCCCGGGCAACATCCCCAATATCATCGCCGCCGGCAAACTGCGGATCACCAGCAAGGAGTGGGCGCGGGTGGGGGTGCCCATCGGAATCGCGGCCCTCGGGATCTATTTCGCGATCCTCTTCATCCCGCAATACCTGGGATTCTGAACCGAACGTTTCGGCCGATGGAAGACAGGGCGGGCCGCGTCATCCGCTCACGGGGAAGCCGGAGGGGAACGGCGGGGCGTCGTGGACCGGGTTCAGGTAGTCGTCGAACCAGTAGGCGGCGGGATTGGCACGGAAGACCATGAAGCGTCCGAGGTTATCGGGATCGGCCGCCTGGTGGTACTTCATGAACGTATGCTCCCCGGTCACGCCGACCACCTCGATCTTGCCGCTGGCGTGCGACATGACGAACCGCGCCCGCTTGGCGAGCCCGGAGCAGGACATCCGCGCCCGCTCGAAGATGGTGTAGCCCTCCTCCAGAGGGACGCAGAAGATGCGGTTCCCGACGGCCGGCCGGCACTGGAAGACGTAGTAGGGCGGCACGCCGATGAACGAGAGCCGCTTGAAGAGCGCGGCGAGCACGTCGGGATCGTCGTTGATGCCCCGCAGGAGAGGGGTCTGGTTGGTCACGATGGCGCCACTCTTCTGGAGGAGAGCCAGCGCTTCCAGGGCCGCATCCGAGAGCTCCCGCGGGTGGTTGAAGTGCGACATGACGTAGATCCGCTTCTCCGCGGTGCTGTGGCGCTCGAACATCTCCAGGAGGCGGGGATCGTCCAGGATCCTCCCGGGATCGTAGGCCGGCAGCTTGCTGCCGATGCGGATGATATGGACATGCTCGATCTCTCGGATGCGGCGGACGATCGATTCCAGCCTGTCCGTGTCCAGCATGAGGGGATCCCCGCCGGTGAGGAGGACGTTCGTGATCTCCGTGTGCCTGCGGATGTACTCGAGAGCATGCGGCAGGTCCCTCACGCTCTCCCGTCTCTCCCCGATGAAGATCCGCTTGCGGAAGCAGAAGCGGCATTGCCCCCCGCAGGCGTCGCTCACCAGGAGGAGGGCGGTCTCCCTGTACTTGTGCTGCAGACCGGGCGCCACCGTGAACGAACTCTCGGAGGAGGGATCCATCCTGCCCCAGGGCTCCAGCTCGCCGGGATCGGGGATCACGATCCGCCGGAGGGGGTCGAGCGGGTCCTCCCAGTCGATGAGGGATGCATAGTATTCGCTGACACGGAGGGGGTAGACGTCGGCAACCATCTGGATGCCCCCCCTCTCCTCTTCGGTCAGGCGCTCCAGGTCTTCGACCCGTGTACAGTACTTCGATATCATGGCGATCCCCTCTAGCACGCGAATCTTCACGGTCCTCCTGAAAGTATGCCGTTTGGGGCAAGGTGCGCCTGAAAAGGTGTCGGACTGCGACTTCTGAGCCCAAACCATCAGGGGGAGCCAGATTCGGCATCAATTACTATGGGATTCATCCATTAAGTAATTTGCCCATCTCCTGCGGGCACGTATCAGTAACAATGTTCATATATAACTTTTCTGTCCCCCGTGCTGCGGCGGACGACCCCGCCCCCCGACCCGGAGAAGATCCCGGACGCCCCTCCCTGCCAACGATGGGGACGCCCGCAGAGGGATGCCCGCGGGGGAGTGCATAGCATGAGCGCCGGGTCCGGAGAGGAGAGTTTCCTCTCTCCCGGGATTTCATCGGCCCGACGATCCGCTCTCCCGGATGAACGCCGCCACGCGTGGACGGCCGCGTCTCAATCCGGAACCGTTCACTGCCCGGATGGCCTGCGTTCGCCTCTTCCTCCGGATGCCCTGCCGGGGGATATCTCCGGAAGCTCTCGACCTGGATCCCCGCCTCGCCCCCGCAGATTCCACCGCTCTCTTCCGCCGGATCCAGCACCGGGGTATCTCCCCCTGGAGGGCGCTCCCGGAACGCCCGCCGACGATGTCATCATCGTTCCGGCAGCACCGGGGATCAAAGTCGCGAACCGGGGCGAATGGATGCGGGAGTCGTGCCATGTCCGGCGCGGCGGGATCGATGCCCCGTCGTGACCGCCGCCGGGACCCCCTATCCGCAGCCTGGAGGTCACGAGCCGGTCCCGGCGGCCGCAGCGATGCGATCGCGACCTGCGGGGAGCACCGGAACCGGGATCGAGACGCGGGAGAATGCCCCGGCCCGGTCCAGCGGGCCACCCTGTCCGACCGCGTGCGTCCGCGACCGAAAGGGCCGGGATACGTGGTCCGGGCACGGGACATCGCCGATGGATTGCGGTGGAATGCCGAATGACCCTTCTCCGGCATCGGGCGGATCTCCGGTGAAGGAGGGCAGGATCCGCGAGGTGCGGGTGAACGTCGGCTGGCGGTGACCGCAGTGGCCGGAACCAGGCACAGCAGTCCCGTGCCGCAGCGGGACCCTGCGGCACGCGCAGGAGGGGGCCCCGCCGGCGTCCGGCGGCGGAAGAGGCGAAACACAATCCTGATATCGCGGGGAACAGATGATGTGGATATGCAGGATGCGTCCGCGGCGGCGCGGGAGCTCTCCGAGGGGGGCGGGGATGCGATCTCGGTGCACGAGAAGGGCTTCTGCGTCGCGATGTCGGGCGGAGGGGAGACGAGGAGGCGGGCCTCCCGGAGCGTGGGCGACTTCCTTGACATGGTCGACGCCGCCCAGGTCGCCTGGATCGATTTCGTGGTCGAGAACTTCGAGGGGGAGGTCTTCAGCGCGGCGAAGACGCTGGGGTTCAGCGAACTGCTGGTGCGGAACCTGCTGAAGACTCCGAAAGGGGGATACGAGGATCTCGGGAACGAGGTGGGGATCCTGGTACCGGCGATCTCCATGGACGGGTTCGACGTGCGGCTCAACACGCTGCTCATCCTGATCCGCGAGCGGCTGATCGTGACCATCCATACGACGGAGGTGCGGCGGTTCTTCCGGGTGCGCCGGTACGCGGAGACGCTGCTCCGCAAGATCCCGAACAGGAAGCTCCAGAAGGACAAGATATCGCTCCTGCTGATCCGCATTCTGGATGAGAACAACTCCAAGAACTTCGACTATCTGCGGGAGATCGAGGAGGCCGGGGACCGCCTCTCCAAGGACCTCGCCGATCCCCGGGTATCCCGCACGATCATCGGCCCCAAGATCTACGACATGAAGCACGCCCTGATCATCTACCTGGGCGGGCTCTGGGCCACGGTGGATACGCTCAACGCGCTCCGATACGGTGATGCGGATCTGATGACGGACGATCCCAAGATCCTGAACCGGATCAACGCCCTGATCGGAGAGGTCAACTCCCAGATCGGGCTGGCAGAGCACATGAGCGAGGTGCTGGCCAGCGGGCTCGAGGTGCTCCAGTCCATCTACAACAACCAGCTCCAGATCCTGAACAACCGCCTGGCGATGCTCGTCGCCTACCTGACCATCATCGGCACGGCGCTCCTGGTGCCGAACACCATCGCGACGGTGGCGAGCAACACCGTCTTCGATCTGAGGCCGCCGGACGCCCCCTCCTACATGGCCCTCCTGCTCGTCTCCACCCTGCTGGCGACGGGATTCTCCTGGTGGGCGGTGAAGCGGATGGGCCTGCTGCCGAACAGCCCGGACTGACCGCGCGGCACCGCCCCCGTTCGCTCCGGCGGAGGCGGTATAGAAAAGGCTCTCGGCCGTCACCCGGAACAGGCCTTATCGCAGGCGGGGTGGGGGCAATCGGGGGGTGCACCCCCCCTTCAAGAGACCTGAACCGTGAGGGTTCGGCACTCCTGACGTCCCGAACCCCTGACAGGGCTGGCGGAAAGGCTCCCCGCAGCCTGCGATGGATGCAGGAAGAGGGAGGGATCCGTTGACGCGTCTAACCGCCATGCCGTATCCCCGACCGTGCGGGAGCCGCGATGCCAGGAGATCCTCTGCGAGGAGAAGCCCTCTCCTCCCGGCGCATCCCCGATCCAGGCCCGGTCCGCCCCGTCGACCGCTGTGCACAATCCGGGTCACGGGTTCACGAATGCCCTCTACGGAGCCATCTCGCGGACGGCGGCGTAGGAGACGGTATTGGAGAGGAGCCGCGCGAGGCTCTGGATGGCGAGCAGATAGCGGCACTCCCCCAGGGAGATCAGGAGTGCCTTCTTCGAGCGGGACAGCCGCATCCTGCCCGCCTCGAACCAGCACTGCCGGTCCTCCCCCTCCATCGTCCGCGAGCGGGCGACCAGCGGGGCGGTCTCCCCGCGGTTCAGCACCCCGGAGACCTCCTGCAGGTGGATGACGTAGGTGCCGCGGCGAGGGATGCGGACGATCAGGTGGTCGCCGCTCTTCTGGACGTATCCGGCGTCTCTGAACTCCACGGAGGAGACTGGGCGGGGAGCTATATAAACCTTGGAAGGGCAGGGCGAGAGTGAACCGCAGCATCGCGGGCGATGCCCGATCCGTCGGTCGAACCCCCGTCGGGGATGGGGGCTACTCCTCCCCGTCCTCCGCCGGCACCACGATCAGTTCCCAGTCCTCGTCGTCGAACTCGATCGTCCCCGCCCCGTTGCACGTTCCGCAGATCACCGTCTCCTCCGGACCGCACTGCGTCCGCACCCATTCCGCAGCAGGATCCTCGGCATCTGCCGTCATCCCGAAGTATCTCCTGGCCTCCTCGGACTTGACCAGTCTGCAGAGCGCGTAGGCATCGTTCGGGACGAGACCGCTCCCGCCGCACCGCCTGCACTTCAGGACATACATGCCGGTTCGGTTAGCAGAACATCGTATATCAGGGTTTGCAATTCCGCGGCAGCCGGCGGGCGCTATCCCGCCGGAACCCGGGGCCGGCGCAACCGGGGCGGCGGACGGACTGCAGCGGGCATCGGATCCGCAAACCCGCCGCGTGTGCGAACCCCCTCCAGGCCCTTCAGCCCGAGCGGAGGAGGATTCTCCGCCGGGTCTATTTATTCAAATAACATGAGACGCAAATAGTACACAGAATACAGGAAGAATTCCCGAATTTTCGATTGCAGGTGTCGGGTTTGCGCACTCGAGAAACGAATGCCGCGAGGTCCAGGCTGATCCGGTTTGCCGCGTCCGTTCTGGTGCTGCTTGCGCTAGCCGGAGCCGCCATCCCCGCAGCGGCCCAGGGACCGGAGAAGACGGTGCTCGTGATCTCCTCGTACCACCAGGGCGATCCCTGGACGGAGCAGATCACGGAGGGCATCAAGTCCGCGCTGGAAGGGCAGAACGCCAAGATCTACTTCGAGCACATGGACTCCAGCCGGATCGACGAGAAGGGCTACTTCCAGAAGCTGTACGAGCTCTACAGGCTGAAATATGCGGGCATACGGTTCGACGCCGTCATCTGCTCGGACGACACCGCGTTCCAGTTCCTGCTCCTGCACCGGAAGAACCTCTTCCCGAGCACGCCCGTCATCTTCTGCGGCCTCAACCACCTCGACGACGCGGTGCTGGCGGACAGAACGAAGTACACGGGAGTCGTGGAGAATCTCGCCATCCGCGAGACGCTGGATGTGGCCCTCTCCCTGCACCCCTCCACGCGCGAGGTGGTGGTGGTGAACGACCGCACGGACACCGGTATCGCGAACCAGAAGGCGCTGGAGGAGATCGTCCCCGAGTACACCGGCAGGGTGAGTTTTCTCTTCCTGGACAACCTGACCGTACGGGAGCTGGAACGCGAGCTGCAGCAGCTTCCCGCCGACCGGATCGTGCTCTTCCTCTCCTTCAACCGCGACAGCACCGGGCGGGTGCTGGATAACGACGAGAGCATCGCCCTCATCAGCCGGAGCAGCGCCCCGGTCTACAGCCTCTGGAATGTCTATCTGGGCCACGGCATCGTGGGCGGGAAGCTGAGCGACGGCACCGAGCAGGGGAGGAAGGCCGGTGAGATGGCCCTTTCCATCCTCCGGGGGGGAAACGTCACCGATCTGCCCGTCGACCGGGGGAGCGGGAGCCGCTACATGTTCGACTACCGGATGATGCGCGCCTTCGGCATCGGCATGTCCGATCTCCCGCCGGAGAGCACCGTGATCAACCTGCCCGACCCGTTCTACGCGATACCCAAGTACGTGGTCTGGGGCACGATCGCCGGCACCGTCGCGCTCATGAGCGTCATCCTGATCCTGCTGGTCAACATCACGCACCGCCGGCGGATGGAGGAGGCGCTGCGGGCGAGCGAAGAGAAGTTCCGGGGCATCGCGCAGCGCAGCTTCGAGATGATCTACCTGACGGACACGGACGGGCGGATCACCTACGCCTCTCCGGCCGTCGAGAGGATAACGGGATACACCCCGGACGAGGTCGTCGGAAGGCACCTGCACGATCTTGCCGTGGATCCCGCCCGCATCCACCGCGCCCGCAGAAGGCTGCTCGACGGCGGGCAGCAGGACGAGTTCGAGACCGCCCTGCGCAGAAAGGACGGCGCACAGGCGATCGTCGAGGTGAGCACCTCGCCCGTGGTGGTGGACGGCACGATCGTCTCCATCCAGGGGGCGGCCCGGGACATCACCGAGCGGGTGCAGATGGAGACCCTGAAGCGGAGGGCGTTCGAGCAGATCGAGCAGAACATCGAACAGTTCGCCATCCTGGGCGACCACATCCGCAACCCGCTCGCCGTGATCATCGGACTGGCGGATATGGAGGACGGCGAACACTCCCGGAAGATCCTGGAGCAGGCCTGGGAGATCGACCGCATCATCGACCAGCTGGACAGGGGCTGGATCGAGTCGGAGAAGGTGCGGGAGTTCCTGCGCCGCCAGTACGGGCGGGAAGAGTGAGCGGGGGTCGCCGAAGCCTTTTTATCCCCTTCCGCCCCCTGTTAGGGCGGGGTCTGCATCGACGGCGGACCGGGATCCACGGACAGGGCTCGCGAACTGGAACGCCTCGCCAGGGTTCTGCGGCACCCGACATCCAAGATGCGCTGGGATGCCGTCCTGGCTCTCGAGGGCATGCCCGGCGATCGGGCGACCGAGCTCCTGGTGCAGGCGCTCCAGGATCCGGACTACGTGAGCATCCGCTGGAGGGCGGCGATCGCTCTCGGGAGGCGGCAGGATCCCCGGGCGGTGGAGCCGCTCCTGCGGGTTCTCGAGAGCAGCGACCACTTCTCCGTCCGCGAGGAGGCGGCAGAGGCCCTGGGCAGCATCGGGGACGAGAGGGCGGTGCCGGCCCTGATACGGGCTCTGGAAGACCGGGACCGGGGCGTGCGGCTGCGGGCGCTCCAGGCGCTCGTCGAGATCGGGGCGAAGGAGCCGCTCCGGCAGGCGCTGAAGGGATCGAAGGCCGAGGGCGAGGTGGAGGAGGCGCTGCGGCGCATCGAAGGGAGAGAGAAAAGGAGAGAATAGCATTCAGATTTGCGCACCTCGGGATGCCCGTGTTCGCGGGTGACCCGTTCGGGTGGAGCAATAGACACCGAGCGCTCTCATCTGCGGTGGAGACTCTCCTCCTCGATGCGGGTACGCTTCGATCCCGCGGTCACGTTTGGCCATACGGTCCGGGAGACCCTGAAGGGGTATTCGGGATGCTCTGTCCGGGTCGGCCCTCGCCTGCAGGGGAGGGGCAGGACGGACAGATATTGTGTGCGTACAGAACCCCCGCTCGTCCAGGGCTTATCCAATGGCCGCAGATCTCTTTATAAAGGCACCTCTCGTCAGCGTTGACCGGGTCACGGGGGCATGGGAAGAAGGCTGATCCCCTGCAACAGCCTGCAAACCGACCTCTCTTCCCCGGCGACGAGATGTACATCTCCAGGAGGGGGATGAGCGCCCCCGCGTCGGGAGGGCTGGCAGGTTGGTCTTCGCCATCATGCTCTGTTCCCGAACGGGTGCCGGAGAATCGGTCCCTTCAGCCGCCATTCCCTGTCAGCTGAACCGGTTCCCGGGTTTTCACCTTGGTCCCCGTCGTGCGCTGTAGCCCCACGGCAATCTCCACGGGCGGGGTATTGATGCGGTTGCCGCTCCCCCGAGCAGCGATCTTCAGGCGGGAGACCTCGAAATGCCCGAACGGCACAGTCCATCAATTGGCAAAGATAAAGGGGTCATGGGATGCATAAGTACAGAAGGAGTATACCATGGCGACATCCATTGCCCGGGTGCTGGTCAAGCCTGCCCGGTTTTATTCGGAAAAGAAGGTTGAACAGGAGAGTTTGAGAGTTCCGGTACTGATCGTGCTGGTGCTGGGAGCCGTATCGGCCGCTGCCGCCTACCTCATGGCAGGCCTGACCATGCAGCTGCTCCCCGGGGATATGCAGTCCTTTGCCGCTATTGCGGGTGCTGCAGGAGCAGCTGGCGCTCTGATTGCTGCATTCCTGACCTGGGCTGTGATCGCTGCGGTATTTTTCGGAATATCAGCGTTCTTCGGGGGCCAGGGCAGCTTCAGGAGAACGCTGGAGTTCGTCGGGTACGGCTTCGTCCCCCAGATCATCGGGGGGATAGTATCGCTCATCCTGATATTTTCCTTTGTCTCCGGCGTCCAGGTCGCGCCGGTAACCGACCCGCTGGAGGTGCAGAGGGCGGTGGGACAGCTGATGCAGTCCCCGCTCCTTCTCCTCTCGTCGCTCGTCGGCATCCTGTTTCTGGCGTGGAGCGCCAACATCTGGATCTTCGCCGTCCAGCACGCCCGCAGCCTGACCACCCGGAACGCGGCGATCACCGTGATCCTGCCCGTTGCCGTATACATCGCCTTCTCGCTGCTCACTCTGGGGTTGTTCTAGATGCGAAGTTCCCTGCTGCTCGTAATCCTTCTGCTGGGCGCACTCGTCGCCGGAGTCTCCGCGAGCGAACAGAGCGCATCGCAGGTGACTGTCTCCGAACACCGGGTGGAGCCTGTCAGCCTGATGCGGGGGGACGTGGGCACCGTCGCCGTCACCGTGACGAACACGGGAACCGAGAGCGTCGCCTACCGATGGGCGAAGCTCTTCGGCACGGAGATCCGCGCCACCGCGGACCCGTACACCACGGGCGGGCTGCTCGGGCCCGGCACCAGCAAGACCTTCACCTTCACGGTCCGCGCGGATGCAGCCGACGGCATCTACTACCCCGTATTCCTGCTCGACTTCCGGGATGCGGGCCAGCTGCGGTACCCGATCCCGAT
This sequence comes from Methanomicrobiales archaeon, assembly GCA_030019205.1. Lineage (NCBI taxonomy): Archaea > Methanobacteriati > Methanobacteriota > Methanomicrobia > Methanomicrobiales > Methanomicrobiales archaeon. The sequence continues at coordinate 38,375 of JASEFH010000011.1, read as the reverse complement.
CCGCGTGGAGAGCACGGAACTCCCGCTCTCGCTGACGGCGAAGCCGACGTACATCGTGGAGGGAAAGAGGGGCGATTACACACTCCTCGTGGGAAATCCCCGCGACAGTGCGGTGAACGGGGTCCGCGTGACGCCGACGGGCGAGGGCTTTGAGGCGGCGCCCTCCAGCGCCTTCATCGGCACTCTCGCGCCGGATCAGTCCGCGACGGTATCGTTCAACATCACCCCGGCCCGCTCCACGAACGTCACGTTCGTCGTCACCTACAGGAACGGCGTGAACGAGCACCGCACGGAGCTCGCTCTCCCGCTGACGACCGAGCAGAACCTGCGGGGCGCGGACCTGATCCTGACCAACATCGAAGTCCAGGCGGCAGGCGGCTACTACCGTCTCAGCGGGGACATCACCAACGCCGGGCTCGAGACCGCATACGCGGTCGTGCTCCGCGCGGACGCCTCGGCGGGTCCCGTGCCCCCCTTCGAGAACTACGTGGTGGGGACCCTGGATCCCGACGACTTCGCCAGCTTCGAACTCACGTTCCGCGGGGAGGGTCTGGAACGCGTGCCGCTGATCGTCGAGTTCAAGGACGACGACGGCACCCTCTTCACCTCGACGACGGGCGCCGACATCGCAGCGCAGCCGCTGAAGGGCCCGGAGACGGAGATACCGCTCTATGCCTACGCGCTCGTGGGGCTGCTGGTGCTCGGGGTCGCTGCCGCCATCGTCTACTCCTGGAGACGTGCATGATCACGGGGACGCCGCACCCCCCTGGCGGCTCCTCCGGCTGCAGCCGCCCCGCCCCTGCGGGCAGGGCGGCATCGATGGCATGAGGCGGAGCGATTGATCTTCTTCGAGTTTGCCAGGCGGAATATCCGCCTGCACTGGTTCCGCTCTCTCCTGGCGGTCATCGGGATCGTGATCGGCGTGCTGGCGATCTCCTCGCTGGGGATCCTGGGCAACAGCCTGGTCCTCTCGGTCTCGGAGTCCCTGACCGACGTCGGCGACACCCTCGTGATCACCCCGGGGGCCGGGGGGTTCGGGATGGGGGGCGGGCAGACGGCGCAGAAGATCTCGCCCCGCGACGTGGAGGAGATCCAGCGGATCGCCGCGCCCAACGCCGTGATCCCGCTCCATGTCGGCGGCGATCGGATTGCCCTCGGAAGCGAGATCGGGGCTGCGACCATCTACGGGATGCGGGAGGACGACATCCCCCTGCTCCTGGAGATAGACAGGGGCATCTACCCGCGGGGGGCCTCCGGCGCGATGGTGGGGAGCCAGCTGGCCGAACGGTTCAATATCGCGCCCGGCAGCCGCATCAGCATCGGAAGCGACGGGGAGAGCGTGCGGGTCGTGGGAATCCTCAAGTCCCGGGGAGCGGGGTTCGACATCAACCCGGACTATGCGGTCATCGTCTCCGACCGTATCTTCTCCACCCTGTACGGGGAGGCGGACTGGGACCAGGTGATCGTGAAGGTGCGGAACCTCGACGACATCACCCCCGTCAAAGAGAGGATCGAGGCGAAGTTCAACCGCCGGGAGCCCGTGCTGAACGTCCTCGAGACCCGGGTGATCCTCGAGGCGATCTTCGACGTCTTCGGGCAGATCACGACGTTTACCCTCGCCATCGGGGGCATCTCGCTGGTCGTGGCGGGGGTGAGCATCCTGAACGTGATGATGATGTCCGTCTCCGAGCGGACGCGGGAGATCGGCGTGCTGCGCAGCATCGGCACCCGGAGGACCGAAGTGCTGAGGATGTTCGTCTACGAGTCACTCCTCCTGGGGCTCATCGGAAGCCTGATCGGGGGCGTGCTGAGCCTGGGCGGAGGATACGTGCTGCTCTTCCTGATGGTGCAGAACACGTCCTACCTCTTCGTGCCCTCGACGCTGGTCTACATCCCCTTCGGCATGGCGGTCGGGATCGCGACGAGCGTGCTCTCGGGCTTCTACCCGGCCTACAAGGCATCCAATCTGAATCCTGTGGAGGCGTTGCGGCATGAGTGACGATCGTCTGCGCGGTACCGCTGTCATGCAGCTCAGGGACGTGACGAAGATCTATCCGCTGCCGGGAGGGGACGTGGTGGCGCTGAACCGGGTATCCCTCGAGATCGAGTCCGGAGACTTCATCGCCATCATGGGCCCCTCGGGTTCGGGCAAGTCCACGCTGCTGAACCTCATCGGCTGCCTGGACGTCCCGACTTCCGGCGATCTCTTCATCCGGGGGCGCAACGTCAGGGACCTCTCCGACGACGACCTGACACGGCTGCGGCGGGACAGCATCGGGTTCGTCTTCCAGCAGTTCAACCTGATCCCGCTCCTGACGGCGCTCGAGAACGTGGAGTTCCCCTGCACGCTGAAAGAGGGGGATGGGAAGGGGCGGGGGGCGTGCCGGGATCGCTCCCGCAGCGTGCTGCGGTCGGTGGGGCTCGACGAGCCGCTCTTCAGCCACAAACCGGCGGAACTGTCCGGAGGGCAGCAGCAGCGGGTGGCGATCGCGCGGGCGCTGGTGAACGACCCGGAGATCCTGCTCTGCGACGAGCCCACGGGAAACCTGGACACGAAGACGGGTACCGGCATCATGGAGCTCCTGGCCGAGATGAACCGGAAGGGAAAGACGATCGTCATGGTTACCCACGATCCGCGGGTCGCGGACTACGCGACCCGCCGCATACACCTCGTCGACGGCCAGATCGCGTAGTCCCCCGGGGTTACCCGACGGGACCCTGTGCGACCGCAGGAATCCAAATGGCTATGAGGCAGGAACGGCAACGCTACCGCCGGAAGAGGTCGTGCGATGGGGCGGCGGGAGCGCACCCGTGAACGATGCAGCGATCCGCCTTCGCGGCGGACCTGCAGGATCCTGCGGGCGGAGGCGGCGATCGGGACCGCGCCGCCCGGAACGGCGAGGGCAGCCGGCGGCCCGCCCGACGGCGTCCGCCCCCGCCCACGGGTCGCCACAGGCAGGCGGGCGTGATGTTCCTCAGCTTCGCCGTGCGGAACCTGCGGCGGCACTGGATCCGCTCCTCCCTCTCGATCATCGGGATCGTCATCGGGGTGATCGCGATCGCCTCCCTGGGGATCATGGGCAACAGCATCAACCTCCTGGTCGCCAACCTCATCAGCGACGTCGGCGACACCGTCGTGATCACCCCGCATACGGCGATCGGGACCACGTTCGCCGGCGATCCGCGGACCGCGGTGGATGCCGCGATCCCCGCCCGTCAGGTGGACGAGATCCGCCGGGCGGTCAGCCCGCACCGCGTAATCCCCGTGCTGCAGGGTGCGGACGAGGTGGAGTTCGGCGGCGGCAGGAGCGGTTACACCCAGATCATCGGGCTCGATCCCGAAGACGCCGCGGTCCTGCTCGATATCGAGGAGGGGCAGAACCTCCGCCCGAACCAGCCGGGTGCGCTCGTCGGGACCTACCTCGCACAGGAGTACGATCTCGCGCCCGGCTCACGGATCGCGATCGGCGGCGAGACGCTGCGTGTCACCGGAACGCTCCGCGAACGCGGATTTGCGGCGGACATCAACCCGGACTTCGCGATCGTCGTGCCGCACGCATGGTACGGCAGGCACTTCGGCACGGCGGACGCGTACGCCATGGTCATCGTCCGCGTCGGCGACATGCAGGCGATCGATGCGGTGAAAGAGGCGGTGAACGCCCGCCTGAACCGCCGCGAGGAGACGGTGGACATCTTCGACTCCCGGGAGATGCTGGCGCAGTACCGGGAGATCTACCAGCAGATCACGATCTTTCTCGTCGGCATCGGGGCGATCTCCCTCGTCATCGCCGCCGTTAACATCCTCAACGTCATGTACATATCGGTGACGGAGCGCATCCGCGAGGTTGGTATCCTGCGGAGCATCGGCGTCCTCCGCCGCGAAGTGCTCCGCATGTTCCTGTACGAAGCCCTGATCCTGGGCCTGATCGGAAGCGTCGCCGGCGGGGCGTTCAGCGCCATCGGCGGCTACTTCATCAGCGTCGCCGCCATCGAGGTGTTCACGGCCGGAACCACGTTCGGCGAGAACTTCACGGTCTTCAACCTGGCGTCCGCCGCCTACATCGTCTTCGGGATGCTGTTCGGTGTCGGAACGAGCGTCGCCGCCGGGTTCTACCCGGCGTATAGAGCCGCGCACATGCAGCCGATCGAGGCGATGCGCCATGACTGAACGGCAAAGGCGGGATGCGGCATGATCCTCTTCAGCCTCGCGGTGCGGAACCTGAAGCGGCACGCGGTCCGCTCGGGGCTCGCCACGGTCGGGATCGTCATCGGGGTGATCGCCCTTGCATCGCTCGGCATCATGGGCAGCAGCCTCTCGGTGCTCTTCGGGGGGCTGGTCTCGGACGTGGGCGACACCATTCTCGTCACCCCCCACCTGGCGGCATCCAGCGGGGATCCGTTCGACCCACGGAACACGCTCGCCGCGCGGATCGCGGACCGCGACGTGGCGCTGATCGAGAAGGCTGCCGCCCAGAACCGCGTCATCCCCATGATCCGCACCTCGGAGCGGATCGGCGTCGGGGAGCGGAGCGGCTACACCCTGCTCTACGTGCTGGCTGCGGACGACATCCCCCTCCTGCTGGAGCGCTCGTCCGGCCTCTACCCGCAGCGGTCCTCGGGGGTGATGGTGGGTGCGCTGCTCGCCGACGAGTTCGGCCTGCACGCCGGCAGCCGCATCGAGGTCGGGGGCGAGAGCGTCCGCGTCGTCGGCGTCGCCGCCGAGCGGGGGATGGGGATCGACATCAACCCGGACTACGCCGTCATCGTCACCGACGAGTGGTACGCCGCGCGGCACGGCGAGCAGGAGGCAAGCCAGGTGGTGGTGAAGGTGCGGGATCCCGCGGAGATCGCGGGGGTGAAAGCCGCCATCGATCAGCAGGTCAACCGCCGCCGGGAGACCGTGGACATCCTGGACTCGCGCGAGATCCTGGAGATCTACTACCAGACTGTCGACGCCATCAACGTCTTCCTCCTGGGCATCGGTCTGGTGTCGCTCTTCGTCGCAAGCGTGAGCATCCTGAACGTGATGATCATCTCCGTCACCGAGCGGACCCGCGAGATCGGGCTGATGCGGAGCATCGGGGCGAAGCGGCGGGAGGTGATGGCCATATTCCTCTACGAGAGCCTGGTTCTCGGGATCGCGGGGAGCTTCGCCGGCGGGGCGGCCAGCGCAATCGTCGGCTTCTACGTCAGCGCGTCCGTCGCGGGGCTCCTGGCCGACTTCATCCCCGTGGAGGGGGCGGCCGTCCTGGACCTGACCGCCATCGGCCACATCGCATCCGGCGTCGCCTTCGGCATCGCCGCCAGCATCGTCGCCGGGCTCTACCCGGCCTGGAAGGCGGCGCAGCTCAATCCCATCGAGGCGCTGCGCTACGAGTGAGGGGGCCCCTTTCAGGCCAGGAGAACGGAGGTCACCAGCGGGATGGTCGCCAGGGACGCCAGGGTGGAGACGAACACGGTCCGGGACGCCAGGCGGGCGTCGGAGCCGTACTGCTCGGCGAAAATGACCGTGTTCGCGGCGGCCGGCATCGCCGCGAGGGTGACAAGCACGCTGAATGCGAGAGGATCCGCCGCCAGGGGCCGCAGCAGCACCGCCGCGGCGAGCGGGATGGCCAGGAGGCGGACGGCGGACGCCAGCAGAACCCGCCAGTCCCCGATCATCTCCCGGAGGGGGAACGTCGCCAGCAGGGCTCCGACGACGATCATGGCGAGCGGGGCGGTCACATTTCCCAGGAGCCCGATCGCGTCGATGAACGGCGGCGGGATCTGCACGGACTCCAGGAAGAGGATCAGGCCCGCGACGGAGGCGAGGATGCCGGGATTGGCCAGGAGGCGGGGGTCGAACCCCTGCTCCCTCCCCCGCGTCAGCAGCGCGATCCCGAGGGAGAAGACGAGCACGTTGAAGACGAGGTTGAATATAGCCGCGTAGAAGAGGGTATCGCCGCCGTAGAGGGCCTGGACGACCGGAAATCCCATGAATCCCACGTTGCCGAAGACGATGGCGAACTGGAAGACGCCCCGCTCGGTGCGGGTGGCGGGGAGGGCGGCGGCAGCGAGCCCGGCGATGCCTGAGGAGATAAGGTACAGGATCCCGGTGAGGAGGAGGAGTTCGCCGGCGCCGGCGAGGAGCGCCGCGGATCGGGGGACCTGCATCGAGGCGATGATCAGCGCCGGAATGGCGATGTTGAGGAGGAAGCTGGAGATCCGCCGCGTCGCGTTCAGATCCAGGATCTTCAGGCTGTAGGCGGCATAACCCGCCGTGATCAGGAGGATCAGGGCGAAGATCCGGTCGGCCACTACCAGGAACTCCGTCAGCATCCGCACTCGCCCTCCCGATCCCTATCCGGTTGGGTGTGCATCCTGAAGAAGGGATGCGCACCGCCCCTGCCGGCGTCCTCCGTGTGAGGGACGGAAACCCTTTTGTAGGGTGCGGCGCATACCCACCGATGTCTGAGGTGGCACCATGGGTGAAGAGGCTCCACCGCCCGTGATCATGGTGGATCGGGAGAAGAGGAGGGAGGAGAACTTCGAGAAGATCGTCAGGCAGCTCGGCCATGAGCATATCCCCTACCGGGTGAAGGCGGCGGAGGCTCTCGGGCGGATCGGCGACGAGCGGGGTGTGGTGCCGCTCATCGCGCTCCTGGAGGATCCCTCGAACGAGGTGCGTTACGTGACCACCGTGGCGCTGGGCAGGCTCCGGGACAGGCGGGCCGTGGAGCCTCTCATCCGCGCCCTGAAAGACGAGGAGCGCTGGGTGCGGCAGGGGGCAGCCGGGGCGCTGGGTGAGATCGGGGATCAGCGGGCGGTGCCGGATCTGGTCGCCCTGCTGGAGGATCCGAAGAAGGACGTGCGGGTTGCCGCAGCCGACGCGATCGGGAAGATCCTGGACGAGCAGGGGGTCCGCCCGGATACCGAGGAGGCGGTGAGCGCCCTGATCCGCGCTCTCGAGGACGACGAGTACGAGGTGCGGAGCGCGGCCCGGGGCGCCCTGCGCAAGATCACGGAGCAGGAGGAGTGGTAGTCCCCGTCCTGCAGGCGGATCGTGCGCGGGAGGCATCGCTGCGGTGATGCATCCTTTTTTCGCTGCAGATGGCGGGCAGGTTCGCCGGTCCCGCTCTCGAGGGCGTCCTGTCTTCCCGTGCCGGGAGGGTGTGCGATGAGGCGCTTCTACGTCTCCCCGTTCGACCCTGCCCGAAGGCGACGGGATGCAAATGCGGGGAGCAGGTGATCTGCAGGCGACCGGATGGAACGGAAGAGGGCGCCGGCGAGAGATGGTATCAGCGGGGGGAGGGGGAGTGCACCCCCGCCCCGACAGGCGCGATCAGCCCGGATGCTCACCGGTGGACCGGGGGTCTCCGGTCGGGTTTGGCTCCGCCTGCAGGGATCCAGGACGCCGTCAGCCGGAGTCCTGCCGGGGGTATCGCGTCTGCCCCGCTTTCACCGCCTCTTCAGCGCAGCCCAGATCATGGCCGCGCAGACGCCGATGACGCCCAGGAGCGGCATGAGCGGCGCCTGCGTGGTGGGGGGGACGGTCGTCTCGGTCGCGGGAGGCGTCGTCGGCGGCGTGGTTTCGGCTGTCGTCGGCAGCGTCGCCGGCGGAGTCGTGGGCTCCGTGGTCGGCGGCGGAGCGGTCTCCGTCGGCGTCGTCGGACTCACGGTGATGGTGACGCCCGGGCGGCCCCGCACCGTAAAGTTCACGACGTTGGAGTCCTGCGCATAGTCGGCGAACTCCTGCGGGGCCCTCCAGCGCGCCTGGAAGGTGTACGTGCCCGGTTCGAGGCCGGAGAGCGATACCGCACCCGCCCTGCCGGGATCGTCGGTGTAGAACCGCGAGGCGCTGACATTCAGGCCGCTCATATCCCTGCCCCCGATCACCGTGGTCTCGGCGCCCCCGGGCCGCAGGAATACGATGTCCACCTGCGCCGGATAGGTGTTATCGATCCGGTACTGGGTTCCGACCCTCGGGGAGGTGATCTCGAAGGCGATCAGGGTCCCGCTCGAGATGGTGAGCCCCTGCACGGAGTCCTGGTGGTACGGAGCGGCGAGGACGACGTCCAGGGCAAGGCGGGGCTCCTGGATGTCCACGTGGACCGGGACCCCGTCCCCGCTGCGAATGAGCCCGGATCGGTTCCAGGCGTAGTAGATCCCGTACGTGCCGTCCACCTCGAACTCCAGCAGTTCGAAGTCGCCCGGATCGTCCACCGGGATCGTCCTGTCGATAACCTGCCGCGAAAAGTCTCTGTAGTGGACGAGGGAGGCGAGATCGTCGCCCGCGCCGCCGAGTGCGGCGAGGTTCAGCCCTCTCTCGTGCACGAATACGGTATCCCCCGGCTGGATGTCCTTTATCGTCGGTCCCCGTGCCGCTGCCGGCAGAACCAGGACCACGACGGCGAGCAGGACTGCCAGTGCGACGCAGCCCGTGCGGATCCCCCGCGCATCCGGCGTCCATCCCCCCTCGGGCACGCGCCGCCCTCCTCTCCGCCCTGATCCGATCCTTCCCCTCGATCGGGGACCCGGTGGAATGCCTGCCATGTACGATCTCCCCCTCACGGTTTCGAAGGCACTTCTGCGTGAAATAATTTAAGATTTTCGCCATCGACGGATTGCGACGAGGAGAAACAATGCGGCCCCCCGCCCGGCACGGGGAGCAATCCGTGCGGGTCCGAAGGGCAGGCGCGCCCTCGCCGCGGGAGGCGGACGCGAACGGCGATCCGCCGGACCCGGAATTCTTTTCAGGCCATTGTTTTTCTCGCTATGAACCCGGATATCGGTCAGGATATGGAACACTCTTCCTGCCATCATAACGATAATTCGAAAATGACTAATAAGGGTTCGGGTAAATGTACGTACAACCATGGGGCTTCGGGCAGACGCATCATCCGGCCGAACCTTGCGCGAGCGCACGGATCACTTCATCGGCCTGCTCAAAGGCTACGACGGCTTCAGCCTCTTCAGGGAACGGCTTGCCCGGGACGTGGACTGGATGCTGGCCATCTCGCTCGGCTCCCTCCTGTGGGCGTTCGCATGGCTCTGCACGGGGGCGATCTCCCCCGGATCGGCCAATCTCTCCCTGTTTCTTCTGGTGATCGCGTTCTTCTCCCTGTCGGCGATGCTCTTTGCCATATACCGGGCCACCCTGTTCATCGTCCAGGTTCTGCTGGAGGGGGCGGTCGGCTCCGTCGATCGGGTGCAGGACCGATCCTTCCTCCGGCGCCAGCGGAGCGTGCGGGGCCTCTACCACGATGCCTACGCCGCCCTGGACGGTGCGGTGGCGCTCTGGTGGAAGGCGCACCGCATCGCCGTAGCAAGCGCGCTGATCGTGATCCCCGCCTTCTGCTTCTACGTCCTGGGACTGGCCTTCCTCGCCGGCTGCGTGGCGTGCCAGGTGATGCTCCCGTAGCGAAGGGAGGGGCAACCCGGGCGTCCTGCGGGTCCCGGAGGAGGCAGGATCGAAGGAGGACGAAAATCAGTGGTCTGCGTCCAGGATTATGGGCGGAGAAAAGGGCAATCCTACCGGAACAGGGATCGCAACTCCCGTATCTTTTCGAGGGCGGCGTCCCTCTTGGCATAATCTCCCGCTTCGTGCGCCGCCGCGGCGATATCCGCCAGCTGCATGATCAGGAGGAACGTCTGTTCGTCGTCGAGAATCGATCGCGTTGCCATGATCCGCCCCCAACGGTGGATACTATACGTTTCCTTTCGGCATATACAATCCTTCCCCTGATCGGGCGTCTGCGCGCCGTCTTCGTCATCCGAAAGATTCCTCTTCCCGCCGGTGGGGGTTGTAAGAATCCCCCCAGAAGAAGGTTGAGGGGGGGGTACGGGGGGTTCTTACGGTAGGGTATAGAGATGTGTCCGATGGTGTAAGGGACTTGACCACACTCGCAAAACACTTACGGCAGTAGTGGCAGGGCCCTCGTGCGTTGGGGGAGGTGGTCCCAATCCCGATCCCTGATTGAACTTTATATTATTTATATTTTACTATTTGTAGATACAGATAAGAAACAGGATTTTATTGATTTTAAATTGTTACCGGCGCTTCCGCTTCGCCCGTTGCGGAGCAGCAGCGGGAATCGCTGCCGCCTCCTTCGCGCCGCGTGCATCCCCGGACTGCGCCTCCTGGAACCCGACAAACGCGTCCAGGAGGTCCTTCGTGATGCGTGCACCCAGGTTCGGGCGGAGCGACTCCAGCCAGAGGAAGAACCCCACCTTGTTCGGGGTGTAGCGCTCGAACTTGAAGGTGCCGCCCTTCGACTTCACCATCTTGAGGTACTCCTTATCCTTCTTCGAGCGCAGGTAGATGATCGGGTCGAAACCGGGGAGATCCGCCGCCAGGACGACCTTGGAGAACTCGTTGCTGAGGCAGTCCAGGTTGCAGTCTCTCCCCCGGATCAGGATCTCGTACTCCTGGTCCAGCATGCGGATCGCAGAGGGGTACAGGGCTCCGAAGAGGATCTTCTTCACGAGGAGCCCCGCGGGATCCGCATTCTCCGGCAGCTGCGGGGAACCCGATTTTGCGATGGTCCGGAGCACACGCTCACGCTCGATATCGTGGAGCCGTTTGTAGTCGAACTGCCGCAGCGGCCCGATCTCGTGCACCGACACCAGTTTGGGGTGATGCGCCGGCTTGCGGGGAATGTTGCGGATCTCGAACGGGCGGAAGCAGGTCTTGATCTCCCCGCAGGACTGGGTGTGGATCAGGATGTTGTCCGCCTCCTTCATGAGGCGGCGGACCGCGACGATGCGGGAGATGTCGACGGACGATATCAGGATGAACGGGACCGTCTCCTGCCCGAACAGGTAGCCGAGCAGCCTCTTTTTGTAGCGGATCTCGTCCCCGAACTCCTTCATGTCCAGGGGGGAGGTGACGATCTCGCCGAAGGCGATGCGATCGTTCCGGTCGATGAGCATCAGGTCGAACTCCGCCAGATCCTGGCCGTTGCCCCGGATATTGATGTCGCCCAGACGGGAGTAGAAGAGCCCGTTCTGCCCCAGCTCCACCTTCTGGCGGATGTGCCGGGCGTCGGCCCCCTTGCGCACGACACCTTTGATCAGGTCGCTCTGGAGGGCGAGTTTAAGCACCATCTCGTAGACGATCGCCTCGTACCACCGCCCCTCGGCCGTACGCATGGGTTCGACGTCGGCCGAGAAGAGCTTCCTCCTCTCCGGCTTGGACAGATGCCGTGCCGCCCGCAGCGTGATGTCGCGGTCCGGCTGGATGCTCTGAAAGTTATTCTCCAGCCATTCGACCATTTTCAGCATGGTGCTACCAGAATCCGGATCAAAACCGCATCTCTCCCGTCATGGAGGCTCTTCCCGTCCAAAACTGCCTGTTTATATACTCAGGTCTGACAGTACTTATGCATTTCTGGAGCGGGGGAAGGGGGAACCGGGCTCTCCCGGGGACGGGCGGTGCGATCGGGTCCGCCATCGGGATCCCGGGCGCAGAGATCGGGAAGGCGGCCGGGCTGGCCATTCCGGCGGGGGGAGATCCGGCGGTTCTCCGCATCGAGCCCTGCTTCCGGCGGACCTACACGTCGAGCGGTTTGAAGTACTCCTTGCCAACCTTGCCATAGAACCCGGTGATTTTGGGATCCAGGCCGCAGACCGGGCAGGTGTAATCCCGGGGCAGGTCCTCGAACTTCGTGCCGCGGGGAATGCCGTTATGCGGCTCGCCGCGGCTCTCGTCGTAGATGTAGCCGCAGACGTCGCAGATGTACCGCGTGGGGACCCAGGGATCGAAACCCCATGCGCCGACTCTGCCCTTCCCCTGCTGACCGCAGACCGGGCAGACGTAATCTTCCGGCAGATCCTCAAAGCGCGTCCCGGGCGGGATGCCGTTATGCGGCTCGCCCCGGAGGGGCGAGTAGATGTAGTTGCAGACCCTGCACTTGTATCTCAAGGCTTCCATCGTCGATCCTCGCTGACTCTTGCTTCGTGCAGGGGGCTGGTTCGGCGCACGGTATCATATACGTTGCGGAAGGCGGCAGCAGGGCCCCCTCTGCGCCCTCTCCGCCATCGACGGCGGGAGCCTGCCCGTCGGGACGGGTCAGGGGTTTCCCTGTACGCGCTCCCCCTCCCGGAAAAAAGAGCGCCTGCCGCGATCAGGCGCTGGCTCGCTGTCTGCTGATCCCCTCTCTCAGCTCCTTGATCTTCCCCAGCGCAGCATCGCGCTGGCGGAAATCCCCCCGCTCATGCGCTGCCGTGGCCATATCCGCGAGCTGCATGACCATCACGATCGTTCTCTCCCTCTCCAGGGCTTTCCTGGACACCTTGGACACCATACCCATCATTATTCCGTCAATCTGCCTATATAAATACTTTATTTTACCTCTTTCGGGAAATCCACCTCTTTCCTGCCTCCCCTGATTTTTCCGAATGCAAAACGGGACTTTTTTCGATTCACGAAGGCGGCAACCGCAGGCAAACACAGCGGGGAGCTCCCCCTGCATGCGCCGTCGGAGAGATCGGCGGGACCCGATCCTCTCCGGCGCGGTCATGTTATCCATGCCGCACGGGATGCGCCTCCCGTGCATCCCCGTTCCGGCGGACGGGTCCCGGGCGGGATAGCGCGGCGTCCCTGCATCGCCCGGCTACGCACCCTCCGCATCGCGGACGCAGCCCTCCAGATCCCTCAGGAGATCCTCTGCCGACGGGTAGCGCTGCGCGGGATCCTTCTCCAGGCACCGCAGGATGACCGCCTCGACGCGCTCAGCCTCGGGATTGAGGCGGGAGGGCGGTGCAGGGCGGTCGTGCAGGATGGACGAGGCGATCTCCGCGATCCCCTCTCCCCGGAAGGGGAGCTGCCCCGTCACCAGCTCGTAGAAGAGCACGCCCAGCTGGTAGATGTCCGTGCGCGCGTCCGTCCTGCCGTACTCCCGGGGCGCAATCTGCTCGGGGGCGGCATACGGAAGGGAGAACCCGGTCAGGGTCGATGCCCGCTCGTCGGCAACCGCCTTGGAGAGCCCCCAGTCTGCGATCTTCGGCTGACCCTCCGGGGACAGGAGGATGTTGTGCGGCTTCAGGTCGCGGTGCACGACACCCCGCGCGTGCGCGTAGGCGAGCCCTCCGGCAACCGCACGGACGATGCGGACCGCCCGGTTCACGGGCATGGGTTTTCTGCACGCCTCCAGCGTCATCGGCAGGTACTCCATCTCGAAGAAGGGGACGGGCAGGATGTTCGCCTCGTAGAGCTCCACGATGTTCTCGTGGCGGAGCCCCTCCCAGGCCTTGATCTCCTTCAGGAAGCTGATGCCGGTCAGCTCGTCGAAACTGATCGGGATCTTCACGGCCACCTCCCGCCCGTCGCCCGCCCGACGTGCGCGGAAGACGCGGGCGACGCCCCCCTTCCCGAGGTACTCGACGCTGGCGTACCTGCCCCGCAGGTCCGGGGGAAAGTGGGCTTTCTGCGGTTCGGGGGCTTCCGCCGCCGAGGGATCGAGGATCGTCAGCCCGCCCGGGAGCGTGGATGCAGGCGCCTCTGCCCGTGCCGGCCCGTCGGCGCCCCGGGGCTGCGTCCTCTCCTGCAGCCAGAACGAGAGAAGGGCCGATGCGAGCACCGCGCCGATATCCGGGAAGGAGAAGGCACCGCTGACCGCCGGGACCAGGAGGATCAGCACTGCGGCGGCGGCCAGGGAGAGCCCGAGGTGGATGCGCGCCACCGTCGGGAAGGGGCGGCGGCATGCTGCGGCATAGCAGAGCACCAGGGCGGACAGCGCCAGGTAGGTGAGGAGGAAGGCGGTGCCGAGGCCGACCGCGAACCCGGCATCCTGCGGAGGGCGGGCGGCGAGGGAGCTCACGGTCAGGGCGTAGAGGAGGAGGAGCGCGATGCCCGTTGCCCCGAAGCCGGCGGCGAGTATACGGGTGGACGGCCGCAGGTCCGCCACGATGAAGCCAGCGGCGCTCCTGCCGTCCCGCACGAGGACGGAGGCGAGCAGGAGCGCCGCGGCGCCCAGCGTCCCCAGGACGGGGGCGAGACCGGGAGCCGGTGGCCCGGGTGATTCCGAAGGTGTTGCGGGTGTCCCCGCGGGCTCCGCCGGGGATGGCGGCGTCGTTGCAGGGGTCACCGGCGTCGTCGGGGCGGGGGACGGCGTTGCGGCAGTCTGCGACGGCGCCGCCTCCGTGCCCAGGTACGCCTCCCAGGGTCGGATCAGGGGGTAGGCGTCCCTCCGGTTCTGCGGCGTCGCCAGGCGGGGGATCGCATCCCCTCCCCGTTCGATCGTGTAGGGGCTGTCCCCGATGCCATTGCCGTCCCCGTCCCTGCCCGAGTAATCGCTCCAGTAGTTGCCGAGCGGGGAGGTCATCGTGCGCCCGCCCCAGGGGTAGGCCAGCGCCTCCGCCGAACTCCAGTCCGAGGCGCTGGAGGCGATCGCGTTCTGCGCGTTCTCGAAGGTGTTGAGGAAGATGCGGTTCCCGGAGGATCCCGCCCCGAGGACGAGGCCGTATCCCGCATTGCCGCGCACCGTGTTCTGCGATATCCGGTTATCCGGGGACTGCATGAGGGCGATGCCCGCGTCACGGCAGGCGGAGATCGTATTCCCGACGATGCTGTTCCCTCCGGAAGATTCGAGGGCGATGCCCCGCCCGCAGCCCGCGATCCGGTTGCCGGCGATCGTGTTGCCCGACGACGAGACGGTGATGCCGTCGAAGGCGCCCCCGCCGTAGAGGCTGAACCCCTCGATCCGGCAGCCGTCGGCCAGCAGGATCATCGCCGCCGCCCGTCCGCCGGCGTCGATCGCGGGGGCGCCGTCTCCCGTATCCGCCCCCTTCAGCGAGATCGTCCGGTCCACCCGCAGGTTCTCGGCGTAGGTGCCGCTCTCCACCAGGATGGTGTCGCCGCGGGAGGCGTGATCGATCGCTGCCTGGATGCTCGCAAAATCCCCGCCTCCGGGGTTGACGGTGTACGTGGCGGCAGAGGTGGGCGGCAGGAGGAGGCAGAAGACCAGGATGGCAACCGCAGTTCTCCGCCCGCCCCCCTGCAGCGATGCCATCTCCCCTTCCCCCGTCGGCCCCTTCAGTCTGCCGCGCCGGGCTTCGAGGCGTCCGCAGGGAGGGTGAGGAGAAGGCGCACACCCTGAACGCCTCGTGAGAGTTCGAGCACGTCGCCGTCCTGCAGACTCTCCCGCCGCCCTCCCTCCACCTTCCGGTTGTTCAGGAAGGTGCCTCCGGTGCTGCCGCAGTCCTCCACGTACCAGGTGCCCTGCACCTGCAGGATCCGCACGTGCGGTTTCGAGATCCGCGTCACGGATCGGTATTCCTCCGGGAGGACCAGATCCTCTTCGTGCTTCTCGGGGTCTTCGGGATCGATCCGCCCGATACGCACGCGATCGCCCCGGATCCGGAAGATCCGCCCGTCTTCCGGTCCCCCCATCACCATCAGCGCGGGGTAGCGATCCATGAGCTCGTCGGAGACCTTTCCCCGCACCTGCCGCAACCGGTCGGTGAGATCCCGGTCGATGGCCGTGATCCGGATGTTGCTGAACAGGCCGAGGTTCCGAACGATCGCCTCCAGGCTCCCCGGCACCAGGGAGTACTCCCAGACCGGATGGATCCCCTTGCTGGTGGGTCTCCCCAGCCCCGCCTCCTTGCGGATGACGCCGATGCTCAGGAGTTTGTCAAGGTGCTTCTTCGTGTTCTCGTAACTGGTCTCGATCTCGTGCGACAGGGACCGGGCATCCCGGGGCTTCTTCTCCAGCAGTTTCAGGATCCTGAGCCTCGCGCTGCTGCTCAGGACATCGAGGTACTCCGAGAGCTCCTCGAGAAAATCGGGGTCCTCCTTGATGAGAACGGTCTCTGCCGCGCTCCGCTCGTCCATCGCGATCGCCCTGTGCCGTCCGGTAGATAGATATTTTTTAATACAATATTTATATATTTCGTTCTCGAATTTAATCCACTTTTTATGGTTAAAATGAATTGAGGCCCGAAATTCTGGTTTTTATGGGGTGGAGACGGTGTCCTGCCGGATTCACGGACAGGAGAACGGCCGGATGCCCCGCTCTTTCGCGCCGTCCTCCCGGCAGGATGACCTTCGGGGCGGCACGGCATATGCCGCCCTCCCGCAGCCAGACCGCCACGAACGCATTCTCGTGCGCTCCTGCGGGAAGGATCCGGTCCTGCTCGGATGCGGAGATCGTTTCGCTCCTTGCGCATGCCGGGCAGATCGTACCGCTGCTGCAGAGAAATCCTCTCCTGCCCGGGATGGCGAGCACCGCTTCCCCGTGCTGTCCTGCCGGCGGGAGCGGGCACGATCGGGCCCCCTCATCGAGCCCACTCTCCCCTCATTGCGATGGAAGAAATGCCGTAGAGGATCGAACAGCCGCCTTCTGCGTCTGCCTGTTACCGGTGGACCGCTGTCGGCATCGCTGCGGGCCGTCTGGACGGCTCCTTCGGCTCCGTGGAGTCCCGGACCGTCCACATGGAGGCAGCCGGATTCCCGTATCGCGGGGTGGGACGCGGACTTCCGTTGTTCCGCAGCCCTGCCCCCCCCTCCATCCTAGACGAGAGCGATGATCCCCTCCGTTATGATCTGGATGGCAATGGCGGCCACCAGCATGCCGAGCACCTTGGCCAGGATATCCGTTGCCAGCTCCCCGATCAGCCTCTGGATCTGGGAGGCGTAGCGCAGGATCAGCCAGGTGGCCAGGAGGGCGAGCGTGATGGCGACGAACGGAACGAACAGGCCGAACTCCGAGGAGAGGAGGAGGACCGTGGTGATGGTGCCCGGGCCGCAGAGCAGGGGCGTTCCGATCACCACGCCGGCCGCGTTGTGCTTGTAGCTCCGGGCGTGCGGGATCTCGATGCCGAGGGCCTCCTGCATGCCCAGGATGAACAGCAGTATGCCGCCGGCCACCTGGAAGCTGGCAAGGGTGATGCCCAGCGTATCGAAGATCAGGAAATTGAAGAAGAGAAATACGTACATCAGGAGACCTGCCACGATCACCGCGACCCAGGCCTGCTCGTTCGCCTCTTTCCGTGAGAGGTCCCGCGTCATGTCCACGAAGATGGGGACCGAGAGCAGAGGATCGAGGATGATGAAGAGCGCTCCGAAGGCGTAGACGATCGAGGGGATGATCTCCAGCATGCCAGGTAGAAAATACGTTCGTTCCAGAGATAATAGATGCGATGCCCCCCGGTTCTACAACAGCACGAACGTCAGGTTTTCTTGTCGAGGAGAATGCCCCGCACATCCAGGAGTTTGATCACCCGGAGCGGAAGGGCAAACCACTGCTGGGTGGTCTGGACGAACTGTTCGGCTGCACCTGCCGAGAGAAAACTGTCCACTATCAGGTCTTTCTGCCCGATATCGCAAACGACACAGTATACCATCGGATCTCTCACCTGCCACTATGGTAGTAAATACATAAATACATACATAAAAACTTGCCCGATCGCGATACTGTTATTTAAACGGTGCTACATACATAAATACATACAATGATTCTGCAGTGCCAGAGGTGCGGCTACCAGTGGGACTATAAGGGCAAGGCGGAATGGTACACATCATGTCCCCGTTGCCGCACCTCGATCAGAGTTCGACGAGAGAAGAAGAGCAATCCGTAATCACCACCCCTCCTGCTTCCGAACCGAATTTTCCGCGATGATCCCTCGCGGAGCCGCGGCACCGCGTCGCAGCGAAATTTTCCCCTATACCGCAGGATCGATTCTGTAACCCTTATGTATACAGTCCATCCCACGTACCTGCGGCGTCGCGGAGCAATGGCGATGGAGAGATGGTCATCCCGGCTGGGATTTCTCCTGGCGGCAATCGGATCGGCGGTAGGGATCGGGAACATCTGGCGGTTTCCGTCGGTGGTGGGCGCGAACGGAGGAGGCGCCTACCTCCTCCCCTACCTGATCGCGGTATTCCTCTTCGCGGTTCCCATGATGATCCTGGAACTCGCCATGGGGAGGCAGTTCCGGGGCAGTGTCGTCTCCGCCTTCCGTCAGGTCAGAGCCCGGTTCCACGTCCTGGGATGGCTGATCGCCGGCATCGTCTTTCTCATCCTGAGCTACTACCTGGTCGTCACGGGCTGGACGCTCGCATACTTCACCTTCGCGCTGCTGGACATTCCGCTCTCGTTCTCCGCGTTCACCTCCTCCAGCCTTCCCCCGGGATTCTTCGTCATCGCCGCCCTCACCGTCGGGCTGATCGTCTCCCTCGGCGTGCGGCAGGGGATCGAGCGGATCACGACCGTGCTGATGCCTCTCGTGTTCGTCATCCTGATCGGCATGGCGCTCTTCGCCGCGACCCTGCCGGGGTTCTCCGCCGGGCTGGCATTCTTCCTGACACCCGACTACTCCGTCCTGACCAACCCCCTGCTCTGGAGCGCCGCGTTCGGGCAGGCCTTCTTCTCCCTCTCGGTGGGCCAGGGGATCCTGCTCACCTACGGCATGTACGTGGAGAGCGGCATCAATATCCCCCGGTCCTCCCTCATCATCACCCTCGCCGACCTCTCGGTCGCACTGCTCGGGGGGCTGGTCATCTTCCCCATCGTCTTCACGTTCGGGCTGGAGCCGGCCATCGGAGCGGAGCTCGCCTTCTCCACCCTGCCCCGTGCGTTCGAGCTGCTGCCGGGCGGGCGCTGGATCGCCGTATCCTTCTTCGTTCTTCTCTTCTTCGCCGCGCTCACGTCCGCGATATCCATGCTGGAGGTGAGCGTGACGCCGCTCATGGACAGCACCGGGCTCTCCCGAGGCAGGGTGAGCGCCGTCCTGACGGCGCTGGTCATCCTCGTCGGGCTGCCCTCGGCGCTGAGCTACACCCCGCTCCAGCTGACCCTATTCGGGGCGAGAATCCTGGATATCATGGACGAGACGGTGGGAACGCTCGGCCTTCCCGTCACGGCCGTGCTGACCGCAGTCGTATTCACCTGGTTCCTCGGGAGAGAGGTGCTGGAGGTGCAGCTGGCCGGGAGCGGAAACCTGGCCCGGTGGGTCTATCCGATGGTCAAGTACGTGATTCCGGCCGTTCTCGTCGTGACGACAGCCGCCCGCCTGCTGCTCACCACCAGTCTCGGATGGGAGCTCGTTCCGGGGCTCCCCTTCATCGGGGACCTGGCCCAGGGTCTCGGCACCCTCCTGATCCTGTCCGCACTCCTGGCGCTCATTCTCATCGCCTGCCGCCTCCGCAGCTGCCGGCTGCCGGGTCTCCGCTACTTCCGGTGAGCGGGGGTGCAGGACAGGCGGGCGGTGCGCGAGGCGGAACCATCCCCACGGGCTGCGGTCTCCTGCTCGCATTTCCGATACGCAGAGGGCATTGCCGCCCTCCCCTCTACCATCAGATTCATAAACACGAAGGCAAATACTGAGAGGATAGCAAACCAGCAGCGGCGCGGCATGCCGGCTGGATTTGCCCGTTGATCGTATGAGGATGCGATCAACCCTTGGACATTCCTCACGAGAGTGAACAACCGGTATGGAATCCACTGATGATGGAGATCCTGGGCCTCATAGCTCTTTTGCCGTACTGAGCACGGTAAAGATTCCGAAGAAATCGATCGTCATCAAGACTGTCCGGGCGCAGGAGCCGTATACCTACGTCGACAGTTCTGGTAAGACGGTTTCGGGAAAGATTGGAGATACACGGGTCGAGGTGCTGAGGGAATCGGCAGACGGGATCCGCCGCATCTCCTGGCTGGAACGCGGGTGGCGCAGCAAACGGCTGCCGGCGAACTTCATGCACGCGTTCCACTACGCTCAGAGAGTGGAACAGGCACTTCGCATCGAGAGCAAACCCCTCTCGCCCGAGGTGATCGACAGGGACCTGCTCCGGCGGGTCGTCTGATCCCCGCATACCTTTTTTGACCGTATTCTCCCGTGTTCGTTCCCCGAGCGTCCGCACGGACCGATCCCGCCGCTCCCGGACGCCGCACCGATCGATCGGGCGGCATCTCCGGCGGAGTTCCGAAGGCGGAATGAGAAAATATTTGAGAATCCCCATGGCCGTAGCTATATAGCGGCAGGACGGGGGGAGAGGTTGAGTTTCGGGATGTGGGACCTGGCGCTGCTGTTTCTGTGCGCAAAGGCGGGAGGGATGGCATGCTCCCGCCTTCGCCAGCCGCCCCTCGTCGGCGAACTGCTGGGCGGTGCGGTTCTCGGTGCAGTCGTCAGCGGTCTGGCAGCCTCGGAGACCATCCGCGTTGTGTCCCAGATCGGGATCATGTTCCTCATCCTGCTGACGATGCTCTCCATCGATCTCGACACCATCGAAGGGAACCTGGAGCGGCTGATCCTCTCCCAGGTATGCACGGCCGCCGTCATCTTCCTCCTGCTCGCCCTCCTCTTCGCGCACCTCGGCCTGGATCCCGGGCTGGTGCCGGTGGTGGGAGCGGCCATCTTCGGCTCGAGCACGGTGATCGCCGTGCGATTCCTCTTCGCCCTGGGAAGGCTGAACTCCCCGGAGGGGCGGACGATCATCGGGTTCCAGGTCATGAACGGCATCGTCGAGATCCTCCTGATCGCCTCCGTTGTCAACCTGCTGCAGGCCCGCGAGTTCAGCGCCGCGCCCCTCCTCTCCCTGGGGCTGATGGTCGCGGGGACGTTTGCCGTGGCGAGCCGGCTCGGCGAACGGTTCGTCCAGCGGATGATGGCATCGGTCCAGGCGCTGCGCCTGGACGAGGTCCTGCTGGCCCTGACGCTGCTCCTGGCCTTCTCCCTGGCGGCGATCACAGAGGCGATCGGACTCACGCCCTACCTGGGGGTGATGCTCGCCGGCATTCTCGTCAGCAGGACACCGCAGGCCGGGGCCGTCTCCCGGAGCATCCGCCAGATAGGCGAGGGCTTCTTCATCCCCGTCTTCTTCGCATCCCTGGGGCTCGGCGTAACGGTTCTCCCGCTGCTGCTCAATCTCCCCTGGCTCGTCTTCCTCCTCGCGGTCTTCGCCGCCATCCGCTTCGCGGCGGCGATGGTGCCGGCGCTCTTCTGCGGCCACTCGCTCGGCCAGTCCGTCCGGGTCGCCGCCGGCATGGCGCCGATGTCCGAGTACGGCCTGCTGATGCTCGGCCTGGGGGCAGCCGGCGGGGTGCTGGACGGCACATTCTACTCCGTCCTGGTGGGCGTCTTCCTGCTGGGCAACCTGCTCTCGCCTCTCCTGATCAGCGCATCGTTCAGCGGAGGGCGCTCGCCGCACCGCAAGCCCGGAAGGCACGGGAGCCGGATATAGCGGCCCGCCTTCGGCGACGCGCGTCCGCTCTCCCTGCATGGAATCGATCCCGCGAGGCCTCTGCCGATTCCGCAGCTGTTGCCTGTTGCGGTTCTCCCCTACTCGCGGCAGACGTAGGTCTCCGATGCGGCCTCGGAGGCGCGGGCGGCCTCGACAAGCCGTTCGTGCGCGGTCTTTGCGGCTTCCCGCACTCCCGCATCGGGATCGGCGGCAGCCGCCCGCCGGAGGGGTTCGGCCGCTCTCCCTTCGGCCAGGAATCCCAGCTGAACCGCCGCTCTCCGGCGGACATCGGCTCTCTCATCCTGCAGCGAGCGGATCAGACCCTCCAGATCGCCGTCGCCTGCCATCCGGTCCACGTCCTGAACCTGCATGATGCCAGTACGGACGGGCAGGTTCGTTAATAAATATTTCCCCTGCACTGCCGCGACTCCGCCTGCCGCCGCCCGGAACGACCAGCAGGAAGGCGGATAACCGCCGATGTGCCTGTCCCCCGGGACCGATGGCGGCCAGGGGTACGCAGATGGCATGGATCGCCGCCGCGCCGGGGGAGATCGCGAGGGCTCCGGGGATATTCCCCGGTCGGGGAAGATGGACATCGCGCTTGGCCCCCCGAATGCATGGAAGTTCATGGAGGCGCCCCGCAGCATCCCCTCCGCTCCCGGGGATGCAAACGGGGGTGCCGGCGGAGAAGTCGCCTCCGGGATAGGAGGAGCGCTCCGCCGACGATGGCGGAGACCGCGAGGGGGCTGAGTTTGAACGCCAGCACCCCCGGGGGCGGACGGGCAGTCCTCGGTGTCCAGCCGATGCCGGCAATGGTCAGGACGAGTGGCCAGGCCCCCGATCAGGAGGATGTGCGCCCAGGGCACGGCACAGGTCGTGCCATTGAGCAGGTTCCAAAGGTCGCCACGCTCGCACCGAGAACGAAACTGAAGGTCTGCACCCAGCCGATCAGGAAGCCGCCCCGCTGCGAGATGGTGCGGCCGTTGCGCATGGAGCCACCCTCTCCCGCTGATAAACGGGGAGAGTTCTGCGGAGGTGAGGGCGGCGACATACGCGATCAGTCCCGCAACCAGGAAGGAGACGACCATGGCCGGCCCTGCGAACCCGGCGGTGATGCTCGGGAGCACGGAGACGCTCGTGCCAATGATGGCGTTGCTGTTTGCGATCACCGCGGTCCCGATATCCGCATCCGCTCCTTCAGCCAAGCCCTCCTCCCCGGGAGACAGCCCGGGCTCCCCACCGGGCAGGCAGTAACGGATTCCGTCGTGGTCTACGTGTGCCCCGCGGCCACGGCAGGCTGCTGCCGGGGAGCCGGATAAAGGGCGGATGAGACGGATCAGAGAGCGGTGGGCCCGCCGGACGGCCGCGTGCAGGGGCTGCGGCGATCCGCTCTCATCGAGCGGCGCTGCCCGTATCCGGGGTTATGGCCGAGAACACGTCCCCCCCCCTGCCGCTACGGGTCCCCGTCCCCACGGAGCACGCGGGCCGCCGTCCTGCGCACCCGCCTGTGCTCGTCCTTCAGGGCTTTCTTGAGGGGCTCGATCACGCGGGGGTCGGGGATCTCGCCCAGGGCCTCAACGACCGCCTCCCGCACGTCGCCGTCGGGGTCCTGCATGGCCGCGATCAGCGGCTCGACGGAGCGCGGATCCCGGATCTCGCCCAGGACCGAGGCCGCCCAGTAGCGGACGCTCTTGCGGTCCTCCGTGAGGGCGGCAATGAGCCCCTCGACCGAGCGCGGATCCCGGATGCCTCCCAGGGCCGCTCCGGCCTCCGCCCGCACGTCGTCGCTCGCGTCCTTCAGGGCCAGCAGGAGCGGCTGAACGGAGCGCGGATCCCGGATCCTGCCGAGGGCGATGGCGGCGGCAGCCCGGACATCCGCATCCGGGTCCTGCAGCGCTCCGATCAGGGGCTCGACCGCCGGAGGGCCGGCATACTTCAGGGCGATCGCCGCCGCTGCACGGACGGCCGGGCCCCGGTCCTTCAGCGCCCGCAGGAGATGCGGGGCCGCCCGCGGATCCTGCAGCTCTCCGAGCGCGATCGCCGCACCCGCCCGGATGGGCTCGTGCTCCGACGACAGCGCCGCGATCAGCGGTTCGGCAACCCCGCCTCCCAGGCGTCCGAGGGCGATCGCCGCCCGCGCCCGCACGAACCGATCCGAATCCCGCAGCGCGTGCATGAGCGGGGCGGCTGCCGCCGGATCCCCGATCTCCCCGAGCGCTGCCGCTGCCCTGGCCCGCATCTCCGCGTCCTCGTCGCCGAGCAGTTCGACGATGGGCTTCACCGCCCGGGCAGCCCGGATCTCCGCGAGCGTGGAGAGCGCCAGGGCGCGGATCTTCCGGCTCCTGTGCTTCAGCGCCAGAATGAAGACCTCGACAGCCGCCTCGTCCATATCCCGGAGGGCGGCCTGCAGTTCCCTCTGCATGCCCGCATCTCCGCACTCGAAGATCCTGCAGAGCCCTCTCAAGCCCCTCCGGATATCGGGAACGCCGAACTCCATCGCCTCGCGGAATCCCATCGCAAACCTCGGGGTGCTATCAGCAGGTTCCGGTATACGGGCCCGGCTCCCATATGAGCGTTGCGCTCGTGCGCAGCACCGCTGCTCTCCCCCGGGGATCCGGTTCGTCCGCACACTTTACATAGATTGTTGTCCGCCGGAGTCCGCCCCCGCGGGGGCGGTCCGCTCCACTTTCGCGCCCCTCATGCCACGCCCTTATCCCGGCGCCCGAGCCACCCTGCCTCGCATGGAGTTCGCGCTGCATCCCCTCATGGTCGTCTCCGCGGGAACGTTCGCGGTCGCCTTTGCGCCGGCGGAGACGGTCGCCTCCGCCCTGAACGGCGTCCCTGCCCTGTCGCGCCCGCTCTACATCTGCGGAGATCGTTCGGCCGTCCTCTGCCGTGTGCGCCGCGCCGCTCTCGATCTCCGCTGCGCCCGCAACCCCCGCGAGCTCCGCTCGAGTCTGCAGGGGGTCCACCACCCCCTCGTCCTGATCGAGCACGACCCCGCCTTCTACGGGGACCGGAGCCTGATCCCCCCGCTGGCCGCGGCCATGCGGGAGGCAGCCCGAACCGCAGCCGTAGTCTGCCATGCCGCCGCACCGGATGCGTCCGCGCGGCTTCTGGCGAAGCTGGCGGATCGCGTCTTCTATCTGGAAGTTGGACTCCCCCGAAGACAGCAGCGTCCAGCCAGGAAGGCATCTTCCAGCCGCCAGACAACCCTGAGCGCCCGCTAGGGCGTATGCTTGGTCCTGAAGAACGCCTTGAAGCGCTCGAGCGGCGGCGGGGAACACTCCTGAACGCTCTCTTTCGCACTCAGATCCGCATCCCGGGGGCGGAAGAGCACGGTTCCGTCCGGGAACATCACGCGCTCCCAGAAGCGCCCGTAGCGCTCCGCGTCCGAGGGCATCTGGATCAGCACCTCCCCGTCGATCCGCTTCAGGCGAAAGATGCCGCCGCTCAGGATTCTGTTGGGATCCATGGTTGCCCCCGCATCGCGTCTCCGAAGTCCAGAGTTGTACGGTAGCTGCTTCTCTTCGCCCTGCCTATATATTCCCGTGATGGCACCGGTTCGATTCTTGAACCCGGGGGTTCAACGCAGCCGGCTGCCCATCCCTCTGCCTCTCTGCGGTGCAGCGCTTGCCGGGCGCTAGAGCTGGATCCGGCGGACATCACGCGATTCCGTGTCGAGGAGGGCCAGCGTCGACTGTCCGCTGACGTAACCGCACACCTCGCCGGGGTTTACGACGAGGCTCCTCCCCCGCCGTTCGACCGCATAGCGGTGCGTATGGCCGCAGACGACGGCATCGAACCCCTGCCCCTCGATCAGGGCCTCCAGCAGCTCCCCGTCGTGGCCGTGGAGAAGCCCGATTTTGATTCCCCCCGCGACCACGCGGGCGAACGGGCCCCGAATATCGATGTTGCCGAACTCCTGCTGCTTCTGGTGCAGCCCCGCCCTCTCGCCGTCGTTGTTCCCGAACACCCCGATCATCCGGGCGTCCAGGTCTGCGAGGCGGGGGAGGACAAAGGGGGCGATATAATCGCCCGCATGGAGCACCAGCCCGACCTCCGCCCTGTTCAGCACCCGCACCGCGTCGTCCACCCGGGGGAGGTTGTCGTGGGTGTCGGAGATGATACCGATGAGCATCGATTCACCTGCATGAGGACGTGGGCGTGATCTGCCATTAATCTTTATTTCCCGGACCGCAGGGGACCGGCCGTCTCCGGATTCCTCCCGTTGGCCCTCTCCATCGGTCATTATGGCTCTTGTTGAACCGCTTGCAGAGAACGCTGACATCCTGTTCGCTTAACCAGTCCCTATCGCACCAAAGGGGGAGGGGGTGCGCCCCCTCCCCCCGTCCCCTACCCCCGGTACGATAGCCTGGCGGGGAAGGTCTGCGTGATCCCTGGCCCGCTTTCGCTGACCGGAACATGAGCCACTTCATGTTCGGGCCCGAATGCCTGCCGTTCAAATCCTGCTCCATGGAGTTCCGATCCTCGATATCACCCATGAGGGAGCGGACGGGATAGGAAGGATACCTGCTCCCCATCCCTGGCCCCGGCTCGTGGGTTCGACGGTCTGCACTACTCCATGGAAAACCTGATGTAATCCTCTGGAGCAAGTCACTTGCATGCAGCACGCGCCGGAGACCGCCGCCCGGATCCTGAAAGCCCTCAAGTACCGCTCCCGGGGGATGACCATTGCCGACATCGCCACGGCAACCGGGATTAACCGCAACACCGCAGCACGGCAGCTGGAGCTATTGCGGGTGAACGGCCAGGTGGAGTTGAAAGCGTTCGGCTCCGCGAAAGTCTACTACCGGGCCCAGCGGGTCCCCTTGTCCGCCTTTCTCTGCTTCACGAAGAACCTGGTCCTGATCCTGGACAGTTCCCACCGCATCGTCCAGGTGAACGACCGGTGCCTCACACTGGCGAAACGGACCAAGGAGGACCTGGTGGGCTATACCCTGGCCGCCGCGAACCTGCCCGTCGTCTCCACCCCGGAGGCCCTATCCATTATCGAGAGCCTGGAGAAAGAGCAGATCATTACCGACCTTCGGTACCAGGAGGGGGGGAAGGACCTCTTCTTCCAGCTGCAGGTGATCCCCACCACCTTCGAGGACGGGGAGAAGGGTGCTACCCTCGTCCTGGAGGATATCACGGAGCGGAAACGGTATGTGCAGAACATGGAGTTCCTGGCCAAAACCGCGATGGAGCTCGTCGATATGCCCCCGGAGCAGGATATCTACCAGTACATCGCCGATCGGATCTCTGAACTGGTTCCAAAGACGCTCATCCAGGTTATATCCTACGATGAAGGCAGCCGGCAGTTTACCATACAGGCTATCCGTGATGCCCATATTCGCAGTGCGCTGACCAGGATACTGGGGCGGGATCCCGTGGGCTTGGTGGTCCCGATGACCGAGATCCTATCGCATCCTCGGGGCGGAAATCCCCTGAGTCTGCTGCAGGGGCAGGCCTGGAAGTTCACCTTCTGGCCGGAGATTGGGCCAGAGGGGATGTCGTTCTACGAGCTTAGTTTCCGGCAGATCCCGCCGGAGCTCTGTGACGAGATCTGCCGGACGCTTCCTATCGGAAAGGCCTACTTCATCTTTCTCGTCTGGGGGGAGCGGCTCTTCGGCAATGTCGGGATCATCCTCCCGCCCGACCGGGAGCTCGAGGATACGCAGGTGGTCGAGTCCTTTCTGCGGCAGGCCTCCATCGCGATTGCCCGGCGGCAGACCGAGGACCGTCTCCACCGCAGCGAACGGCGGCTGCAGGAGGTGCTCGATGCTTCCCCGATCCCGACCGCCCTCGTCCAGGCGGACGGGCGCTGCACCCTCCTCAACCGCGCATTCACGGAACGCTTCGGGTACACGCTCTCTGATATCCCCACGGGAACGGAATGGTTCGAGTGCGCCTTTCCCGATCCTGGATACCAGGAGGGGGCGATTGCTGCCTGGAAGGCGAATCTGGCGGATCCCGGCGCGGTCCGCTCCCGCACGCTCCTGGTGCGGTGCAAGGACGGAGCGGAGAAGACTGTCCGCTTCAGCTCGATCAGCCTCTCCGATGGGACCCGGTATGTTGCCTGTGAGGATGCCGCTCCGGACCATTGAATGCTGAAAAAGGTGCATGCGCAGTTTTAGGTCGCCCCCTCCAAGCACCCCGAATGGGGCGTTCCCGTACCTGCAGGATGAAGCGGGATACAACATGGCTGGACCTGCATCTCGCCCGTCCCATCGCTTCTCCTCTCACCGCTTCCCATACTGCAAGGAGCCATCCGGCGGAGGAGTTCGCCATTCTCTTCCCCGAACGTTGCAGTAGGTGCGTTCTCCCTGCGGCGGGGGGGGGGTTTCACTCTCTCAAGGGGCCGCCGTCGCGGCGCAGGGATGCACCAGAGCGAGGAGGTGTGTATTTATAGGATGTCCGGGAGAGAGGAGCACCGCATCGCCGGAGTGACCGGACGCACGGTCCCCCGCCGCCGGGAAGAGCGGGAACCGGGCGTTTGGTCATTCCCCAAGGAGGGTATGATATGGCAACGATTGCCGTACTGATTGGAGAGGGGTTCGAGGACGTGGAGTATATCCAGCCCGCGGATGCGTTCCGGGCCGCAGGGCACAAACTGGTGCACGTCGGTCTGGAGCGGGGCAGCACGGTGAGCGGAAAGAAAAAAGCGACTCCGGTCGGGATCGAGCGGGCGGTGAGAGACGTATCCGCGGACGATTTCGATGCGCTCTTCATCCCCGGCGGGCACTCCCCGGACAACCTGCGGGCGGATGACGACGCGGTCCGCTTCGTGCGGCGCTTCGTGGAGAGCGGCAAACCGGTGCTCATGATCTGCCACGGGCCGCAGCTGCTGATCACCGCCGACGTGCTCCGGGAGCGCCGGGTCGCCGGCTGGAAGTCCATCGCCCAGGATATCCGGAACGCGGGGGCGCAGTTCGTCGATGCTCCCGTCGTGGAAGACGGCAGCCTGGTGTCCAGCCGGAACCCGGGGGATCTCCCCGCGTTCATCGATGCCTCCCTGAAGAAGCTGGAGGAGATGGCACCGTCTCCGGGGCAGATGGCGGCAGCAGAACGCGGCACTGCCGCCCGATAGGAACGTTCGGACCTCATCCTTTGCGGAGTGCAGGGCGGGCCCGCTCCCGGCCCATGCCGCGGTCGCTGACGGGAGAGCACTGGCGTTTCGATGCGATCCGGTTCCGATAAAATCCGAAGTGAGACGCTCTCGCGGGAATCTCTTTGGTACGACAGGGGCTGTCAGCGCGAATCGGATCCGGGTCGGACACCAGATCCGGATCGAGCCAGGCTATCCTTCGAACATCCAAGAAGGCTATCGTACTGGCGGTGAGGTTGTTAGGGGAGATATTTCAGGATCCTTGGAGGCTATCGTACCTGCGGGGTGGGGGCTGGATTGGGGAAGCGGGGACTCGTGCACTCCACCCGCACGGGAACAGGAAGATGGATTCCGGGGATGAAACCGACAGACTCTCCGCCGGATCTTCTCCCGAATGCGATCGCTTCGACGCTTTGATCCGCCAATTTTCGGAGCGGCTGACCCTCCTGGCATTCTGCCAAAGGATGTTATGGGGCAGACGGGCGGGGCGAAGGAATTTATCCCCCGGGCATCCATTCATAGTGAGACGTGATCCGGTTGGATTCCCGAACAGAGGGGGGCGCTGCCATCATGGCGGCACTTCTGGTGCTGTTTTCCGCGATGCTCGACCCGCTCGTTTCCATCGTGCTGGCCGCCGCATCCCTTGCGGGACTCGGCATCCACCGCCTGGCGAAGGCGTGAGGCGCTCTATTCCGGTATCCAGATGAAAAATCACGAACAGTTGCCTATGGGAGAGACCGCACCGGATGGGTTCAAGAGAGGATGGGGTCGGCTGCCCTGCCTGGCGAAGGGGCAGTAGAGCGCAGGAGGCGACGCATGCATAGAGTATACGTGATCGGGCACCGCCAGCCGGATACGGACAGCATCTGCAGCGTCCTGGCGTATGCGGAGCTGCTCAACCACGGCGAGCCCGATCGGTACGTCCCTGCCCGCTGCGGCGACGTGAACGCCGAGACGCAGTTCGTCCTCTCGAGGTTCGGGCGCGAGCCGCCGCTCTACGTCGAGAGCGTGGAGCCCAACGTCTCCGACATCCCCTACCTGGACACGCGGAGCGCGGATCGGGACCTCCCGACTGTGGACGTCGCCGCCCTGATGGACGCCTACGACATGCGGAACATGCCCATCACGGACCGGGAGGGGCGGCTGGTGGGGCTGGTCAGCGAGTACGGGCTCGCCCGGGCCTACGTGCGGCGGCAGAAGATCGAGCCGCTGACGTTCGCCCCCATCCGTCTGGAGACGCTGGCGCGGGTCCTGAACGCCGAGGTGGCGGTCTCCGCGGGAGAGACGCTGGAGGGGAAGGTCTACACCGCCATCGATGCCCTGCACGTGACACTCTCGCGCATATCCCCCCGGGACGTGGCGATCGTGGGGGACAACGAGCCCGCCCAGCTGGCGCTCATCTCGGCCGGCATCGCCGGGCTGATCCTCGCCGACGGGGCGCCCCTCGGGGAGCGGGTGGTCCGCGCCGCCCGCGAGCGGGGCGTCTCGGTGCTGACAACGACCCTGGATGCCTTCGGGGTGGGAAAGATGATCAACCTCTCCCTGCCGGCCGGGATGATCATGGAGACGGACGTCCCCACCGTGCAGATGGAGGACACCCTGGAGTACGCCAAACAGGTCATCTCGGCCTCCCGGTACCGCACCGCCTGCGTCGTCGATTCCGGGGGGAAGTTCCTCGGCATGCTCTCCCGCACCTCGCTGATGCAGGACATCCAGAAGTCCGTCATCCTCCTGGACCACAACGAGCCCGCGCAGGCGGTGGACGGGATCGAGAACGCGGACATCCTGGAGATCATCGACCACCACCGCCTGAGCGCCATCTCGACCCTGAAACCGATCCGCTTCCTGAACGATCCTGTCGGATCCACGTCCACGATCATCGCCCGCAGGTTCGCAGAGAGCGGGATCGAGCCCTCGGAGTCGACCGCGGGGCTGCTGATGGCGGGGATCCTCTCCGACACCATGGCGCTCCGCCTGTCGACGACGACGCCCTCGGACCGCAAGGCAGTGGACTACCTGGCCCGGTGGGTCGACGAGGATCCCGTCGAGTTCGGCACCCGCCTGATCCAGGCGGGGATGCAGTACGACACCTGCACGATCGAGGAGCTGCTGATGCAGGACACCAAACGCTACACCCTCTTCGGAAGGGAGGTGATCGTCGCCCAGGTGATGGTCCCGACGTTCGAGTTCCCGCGGG
Source organism: Methanomicrobiales archaeon (assembly GCA_030019205.1). Taxonomy (NCBI): domain Archaea; kingdom Methanobacteriati; phylum Methanobacteriota; class Methanomicrobia; order Methanomicrobiales; species Methanomicrobiales archaeon. The sequence goes on along the minus strand of JASEFH010000011.1, from coordinate 7,907 downwards.
AGCGCAGAGAGGAGATCCGAACGGAGCTCGCGCGCCTGCGGGCATCCCAGGGTGTGGACATCTACGCGGCGCTCTTCACCAGCATCTTCGAGAACGCGAGCGCAGTCTTCGCCGCCGCCGACGACGCCTGCCTGGCAGGACTCGGGATGCGGGAGCAGCCGATCGAAATGGAGGGCATTATGTCCCGCAAAAAGGATTTCCTGCCCCGGTTAGGCCAGATGATCCGGGCTCTCTGACTCACTTTTGTACCGCGCCTGCAGGTTTTAAGCCCCCTCGGATCCGATCTATATAAACACACCAGCACGTCGATCCAGACACCACAGCCATGAAGAGCATACGGATCAAAGGTGCGCGCGAGCACAACCTGCAGAATATCTCCGTCGAGATCCCGCGGGACAAGCTCGTCGTCATCACCGGTCTCTCCGGTTCCGGGAAGTCCACCCTGGCGTTCGACACCATCTACGCCGAAGGGCAGAGGCGGTACGTGGAGTCCCTCTCCGCCTACGCCCGCCAGTTCCTGGGACTGATGAACAAACCCGACGTGGACAGCATCGAGGGCCTCTCCCCGGCGATCTCCATCGAGCAGAAGACGACGAGCAAGAACCCGCGGTCCACCGTGGGCACCGTCACCGAGATCTACGACTACCTGCGGCTGCTGTTCGCGCGGATCGGGGTGCCCTACTGCCCGGAGCACAACATCCGCATCGAGTCGCAGTCCCCCGAGCAGATCGCCGACCGCATCGCGGCCGAGGTCTGCGGGATGGCGACCATCCTGGCGCCGATCGTGCGGCAGAAGAAGGGCACCTACCAGGCGCTGATCCGGGAGCTGCACGCCGAGGGCTACACCCGCGTGCGGGTGAACGGGGTGATCCACCGCACCGACGAGGAGATTCCGCTCGAGCGATACAAAAAACAGGACATCGAGATCGTGATCGACCGCCTGGATCCGGCCGACCGCTCCCGCCTGGTCGAGGCCTGCGAGAACGCCCTGGCGCGGTCCGACGGGCTGATCCTGGTCCTTGACGGGGAGGATCAGGAGCATCTCTACTCCTCCCGCATGGCGTGCCCGCTCTGCGGGATCGCGTTCGAGGAGCTGCAGCCGCGGATGTTCTCCTTCAACAGCCCGTTCGGCGCCTGCGAGGAGTGCAATGGTCTCGGGTTCCGGATGGACTTCGATCCCGACCTGATCATCCCCGACAGGACCAAGTCGATCGCCGAAGGCGCGGTGGCTCTCTACAGGAACTACTTCGATACATACCGCGGCTACTACCTGAGCGCGGTCGCGAAGCACTTCGGGTTCGACACCCTCACACCCATCGAGGACCTGACCGATCGGCAGTACAGCGCCCTGATGTACGGCTCCCCGGAGCGGATCCGCTTCTCCATGACGGCGAGGAACGGGGATATGCACTGGTCCCAGACCTCCTCCTGGGAGGGTCTGGTCCCCCAGGCAGAAAGGCTCTACCGCCAGACCCAGTCGGAGTACCGCAAGCGGGAGCTGGAGAAGTTCATGCGGATCTCTCCCTGCCCCGTCTGCCGCGGGCGGAGGCTCAAAGAGAAGGTGCTCGCCGTCAGGGTTCAGGGCAAATCGATCGTCGACGTGACGGATCTCTCCATCGCCCGCGCAATCGAGTTCTTCCGGAACCTGGAACTCTCCCGGAAGGAGATGGAGATCGCACGCCAGATCCTGAAAGAGATCAACGCCCGCCTCCATTTCCTGGATCGCGTCGGGCTCGGCTACCTGACCCTCTCGCGGAGCGCGGGCACCCTCTCCGGCGGGGAGGCACAGCGGATCCGCCTCGCCACCCAGATCGGATCGAACCTGATGGGCGTGCTCTACGTCCTGGACGAGCCCTCGATCGGGCTCCACCAGCGGGACAACCGCAAGCTGATCGAGACCCTGCGGACGCTGCGGGATCTCGGGAACACCCTGATCGTGGTCGAGCACGACGAGGAGACGATCCGCAGTGCCGACTACGTGATCGACATGGGGCCCGGAGCCGGCATCCACGGAGGGCAGGTGGTGGCGGAGGGCTCGCCCGAGGAGATCGAGAGGAACGAACAGTCCCTGACCGGCCTGTACCTGGCGCGGAAGCTGGAGATCGAGGTCCCCGCGGCGCGGCGGAAGAGCGATCGGTTCATCACCCTCGCCGGCTGCCGGGAGAACAACCTGAAGGGGATCGACGTGAACATCCCGGTCGGTGTGCTCACCGTGGTGACGGGCGTCTCGGGCAGCGGGAAGTCGACGCTCGTCTACGACATCCTCTACAAGGCGATGCAGAAGGAGCTCCATCACGCCCGGGTGACGCCGGGCGCCCACGCCGCGATCTCCTTCGGCTCCGAGATCGACAAGGTGATCGTGATCGACCAGAGCCCCATCGGCCGCACGCCGCGGAGCAACCCGGCGACCTACACGAAGGTCTTCGACGAGATCCGCCGGGTCTTCGCCGAGACGACCGACGCGAAGCGCAGGGGTTACAGACCCGGCCGCTTCTCCTTCAACCTCAAGGGGGGGAGGTGCGAGACCTGCCAGGGGGAGGGGCTGATCAAGATCGAGATGAACTTCCTCCCCGACGTCTACATCGAGTGCGAGGAGTGCAAGGGGAAGCGCTACAACCGCGAGACTCTGGAGGTGAAGTACCGGGGGAAGTCGATCGCCGACGTGCTGGACATGAGCGTTCTCGAGGCGATGCACCTCTTCGAGAACATCCCCGCCATCAGGACCAAACTGGAGACGCTCTGCCGGGTGGGGCTGGACTACATCAAGCTGGGGCAGAGCTCCACGACGCTCTCCGGCGGGGAGGCGCAGCGGATCAAGCTCACGCGTGAGCTGGCCAAGAAGGCGACCGGAAAGACTCTCTACCTTCTGGACGAACCCACCACCGGCCTCCACTTCCACGACGTGAAGAAACTGATCCGCGTCCTCGACGACCTGGTGAAGATGGGCAACACCGTGGTCGTGATCGAGCACAACCTGGACGTGATCAAGTCCGCCGACCACATCATCGACCTCGGCCCGGAGGGCGGCGAGGGCGGCGGCACCATCGTCGCCTGCGGCAGCCCCGAGGAGGTGGCGGACCGCGATGAGAGCTACACGGGGCAGTTCCTGAAACGAATCCTGGCAGCATGATAGAACTCGACCAACTACCCGCGGAACCCGGCTGCTACCTCTTCCGGGACAGTGGCGGGGAGATTCTCTACATCGGCAAGGCGAAGCACCTCAAAAAAAGGGTGGCGAGCTACTTCCAGAAGAGGCCGCTCGATCCCAAGACCGCGCGGCTGGTGGAGAGGATCGCCTCCGTCGACTGCATGGTCACCGATACGGAGACCGAGGCGCTGATTCTCGAGTCCAACCTGATCAAGCGGCACCAGCCGAAGTACAACATCGACCTGAAAGACGCGAAGAGCTACGCCTATATCCAGATCACCGACGAGGAGTTCCCCCGCATCGGCATGGCGCGCCGGCCCGGCGGCGGGAGCGGCACCCTCTTCGGGCCCTTCGTCTCCGCCCAGGAGCGGGACTTCGTGCTGCAGGTGCTGAAAAAGACCTTCCGCCTGCGGACCTGCCGGCGGCTCCCGAAGAAGACGTGCCTGCGCTACCACATGCAGTCCTGCAGCGCCCCCTGCATCGGGAAGATCGGGAAGGAGGAGTACCGCGAGAGCGTGAAGCGGGCGGAGGCGGTCCTGCGGGGGAGGAGCGCGGAGCTGCTCTCCGCACTGCGCGCCGAGATGGAGGCGTGCGCGGAGGCGGAGGCGTTCGAGAAGGCGCTGGAGCTCCGCGGGCAGATCCAGGCGATCGAGCGCCTGGGGGAGCGCCAGCACGTCGCCCGCCAGAAGAAGCACGACGAGGACGTCATCAACTTCGTCGCCGCCGAAGGAAGCGTCTGGGTGATGGTCTTTGCGGTGCAGCGGGGGACGCTCACCGACAGGGAGTGGTTCCGTTTCGAGGGCGGCGGGGAGTTCCTGGAGGAGTTCGTCGCCCGCTACTACGCGGACCGCGAACCCCCGTCGGAGCTGATCCTCCCGCAGGCGGTGGGAGAGTCCCTGCAGGATTACCTCGCCTACCGCAAGGGGAAGGCGGTGCGGATCACGGTCCCTGCAAAGGGGGAGAAGAAACGGCTGCTGGAGCTGGTGCAGAAGAATATCGAGGCGGCGTTCTTCGGGGAGCGGATCAAGCTCGAGGCGCTGAAAAAGAGCCTGCACCTGCCCGTCCTGCCGCGCGTCATCGAGTGCTTCGACATCTCCCACCTCTCCGGCACCTCGACCGTGGGGGCGATGGTGCAGTTCCGCGAGGGGAAGCCGGACAAACGGAACTACCGCAGGTTCCGCATCCGCTCGGTCGAGGGGGTGGACGACACCGCCGCCATCGCCGAGGTGGTGCGGCGGCGCTACGCCCGCCTGCAGAAGGAGGGGGGCGAGCTGCCCGACCTGATCGTCATCGACGGCGGGAAGGGGCAGCTCTCCGCGGCGCTCGCCGAGCTGAAACGGCTCTCGCTCTCCATCCCCGCCATCGCCCTCGCCAAACGGGAGGAGGAGATCTACATCCCCGCTCTCCGCTTCCCCCTGCCCGTCCAGAAGAAGGAGCGCGCCTCCCTCTTCCTCCAGGAGATCCGGGACGAGGCGCACCGGGTCGCCGTCGCCTACAACCGCCTGCTGCGCTCGAAGAAGCTCACGGGATGAGACCGGGGGACCGCGCCGGCAGGAGCACGGGTCTGGGTGACTCGTACCCCTCTCCGGCATCGCTGCAGGAGCATCGGGCCGCATATATCCCGCACCCGGCACCGTGCCGGCGTGGCCGTGCATCCGCGACCTTCAGGCCTCCGGCGGCAGCCCCGCCACGCCGCTGACCGGGAGGGAGAAGACGACGGTCTGCGCATCCGTCTGGAGCCCTTTTTTATCGGCGATCGCTGCCATGATCCGCGGGCGGGCCTCTCGCTTCGCAAGGATGAACAGCATCTCCTTCTCCGGGTGGATGGACACGCCGAAGAACTCCCGGACCTTCTCGGGGCTGATACTCCGTGCGGGCAGCACCGTGCCCCCGCGGGCTCCGGCGGCTCTCGCCACGTCCATGACCTCATCCGCATAACCCTGATTGGTGACCGCCACGATCAGGTCGTATGGCTGTTCCGTTGGCATCTCTGGCTCCCAGGTCGATTCCTGCAGCGGCTTGTCCGGTAGTGTATCCGCCATGGCGGTGATCGGCATGGCGAACGCAATCCCTCTGTACTCCTCTTTAGGAAGCAACCTGGCGTTAAGCTTTTCCAGGATGCTCCGTGATGCCCCGGCGTGTACGAGACTGTACAGGATGTCTTTCTCCGGTTCCCCCAGTCCCAGATAGCAGAGGAGTTTCGTATCCGCGGTCCCTCTACCCCGGGTCAGCAGGCTGAACGGCACGCCGTCTTCCACGGCAAGCGCCAGGAGCTGCTCGCCCCGTCCCCTGTCCGCGATGACGACCAGAATACTCAGGAATACCGATTTCGCTGGATCCTGCACCGGCACCCCTCCCGACCGGCCCCCGTTGGAGTGGGTGGCATCGTCTCCATCATCAAACAATTCGTCTCCCTCCATACGGTTCAATCTGTCTCACCGCTACCCTCCCGGGTCCTGCTGCGTATCGACTGGTGGATCAGCCCCATGAGCTGCACGGTGATCAGAGGCATCATCGCCACCATCGCTACGATGCCAAAGGCATCCGTTATCACGTTCCCTCCGACGGCCTCGCAGATGCCCACGGCAAACGGCAGCAGGAAAGCCACGGTCATGGTTCCCGATGCCACCCCGCCGGCGTCGAATGCGATCGCCGTAAAGAGCGCGGGAGTGAAGAATGTCAGGGCCAGAGCGACGGCGTAGCCGGGAACCAGGAAGTACCAGATCTCGATGCCGCTCAGGACCCGGAAGATCGAGAGGACCAGAGCGGCACTCGCGCCTATGGACAATGCCGCCATCATCATCCTTCTCGATATGGCGCCGATGGTGATATTCTCGACCTGCGTGTTGAGCACGTGCACCGCCGGCTCCGCGTAGACGATAAAGAAGCCGACGATTGCGCCGAGGGGCAGAAGCACCCAGCGGTAGGGCATGGCGGCGATGTGGTTTCCGATGTAGATGCCGGCCGGCATGAACCCGAGATTTACACCGGTCAGGATCGCCGCCAGGCCGATGAGCGTATACACGATACCGATCAGGATCCGTATCAGCGCGGTTCTCGACAGCCTCAGGTGCACGAGCTGGAACAGCGTGAAGATGACCACGATGGGGAGAAGGACGGTCAGGACCTCGCGGGAGAACTGGAGAAACCCGTTCCCGAGGATCGCGAAGAACTCCCCGACGCCCTCGATGCCGGCAGGGGGTTCGAAGGCGTGCGCGGAGACCGACGGATCGAAGAACATCCCCATCACCAGCACGACCAGGATGGGCCCGATCGAAGAGAGTGCGCAGAGGCCGAAACTGTTCTCATCGGTATTCCTGCCGCCAATCGCCGCCGAGATGCCGGCACCCAGCGCGAGGATGAAGGGAACCGTGATCGGGCCGGTGGTCACCCCGCCCGAGTCGAATCCGACGGCCAGATAGTCTGGAGCTGTGAACGAGGCGACCGCGAACACCAGCGCATACGATGCGACGAATAGGACGTGAAGCGGGAACTGGAACAGGATCCTCAGCAGCCCGAAGATCAGGAACAATCCCACGCCGAGCCCCACCGCAGCGATCAGGACCACACTCGGAACTGCCGGCACCTGCCGGGCCAGCACCTGCAGATCCGGCTCGGCGACCGTGAGCACCATGCCCAGGACGAATCCGCCGGCAACGAACAGCCAGAGCTTTCTGGTTTTCGTCAGTGCGGATCCGAACGATTCGCCGATGGGCACCATCGCGATGTCCGCACCCAGGGTGAAGACGCTCATGCCCGCAATGAGCAGAATGGCGCCCGTCAGAAAGAGGATCAATGTCCAGATCGGCATGGGGGCGATGGTGGCGTGCAGGGCGAGCACGATGGCGCTGACAGGCAGCACCGACTGCGTTGCCTCCCGCAGTTTCACCAGAATATTTCTGACCATTCAGACCGTCCCCGCATGCCGCGAACATCGATGCTGCCGGCATCGAATGAAACGACATCCCATAAAAATAGCCATGCTGCATATCCTGGGGCGCAGGCGCCCGGCTTCAACGATGCCCTCCCCTCTCCGGGGATTGCGGGTCGGGCGCACTCCTGCCGGCTGCCGCTGCGCGGCACGCGTCCCCGCGATCTCCGGCACCCGATCGAGCCCCGTGCGGTCCCCGATGCCAGGCGCAGGGTCGGGAGGATTTGCGCCCGGTGTTCGGCGTACAGGGTCCTGGTGCCGCCCGGCACACGCCCCCGCAGCCGTCCCGCAGCGACACTTTTGCCCCGCCACCCCAGCAGTTAAGATCTCCGGCACCCAATAATAGGCATCGTGCAAGAGTTCAACCTCGTATCCGAGTTCCGTCCGAAGGGCTCCCAGCCGGCGGCGATCGAGCAGCTGGTCGCCGGGGTCCGCGCGGGCCACCGATTCCAGACGCTCCTCGGCGTCACGGGGTCGGGGAAGACGTTCACCATGGCGAACGTCATCCAGGCGGTCCAGAAGCCGACGCTCGTCGTCGCCCACAACAAGACGCTCGCCGCCCAGCTCTACAACG
>JASEFH010000011.1:0-244 GCA_030019205.1 Methanomicrobiales archaeon | reverse complement strand
AGTACATCGAGAAGGATGCGGCGATCAACCCCAAGCTCGAGCAGCTCCGCCTCTCCGCCACCGCATCGCTCGCCATGCGCTCGGACGTGATCGTGGTCGCCTCGGTCTCCTGCATCTACGGGCTCGGCAACCCGGAGAACTTCCGGAGCATGGGATTCGAGCTGAAGGTGGGGGATGCGGTGCCGAGGAACGACATCCTCCAGCGGCTGGTCGAGATCCAGTTCGAGCGGAACGACATGGAGCT
>JASEFH010000010.1:88245-99122 GCA_030019205.1 Methanomicrobiales archaeon | reverse complement strand
ACGAAGGTCCGGATAGCGGAGGACCATCGTGAGCTTGTATCCGATGTAGTGGCCGTGCGTTGGAGAATAGCCCCAGCGGTAGTCTCGGTCTTTGAGCTGCTCCTTGGTGAAGCTCCGCCGGAACCAGTTCAGGTCGAGCGGGATGTCGGTTCCGTCGATGAGGAAGGTGTTCCGTCCCCGCCGCCTCCGACGGCTACCGCCGGCGTTCAGCAGCCCGGTGATCAGGGCGAGGAACTGCTCCTCCTGGAACCGGCTGAGGAAGCGGGAGAGCGCATCCACCGTCGGAACCTCGTGGATTCCCGTGAACCGGCGGAGTTTCCGCCGGGCGGTGAGCTCCCGGATTGTAGAGGCCAGATCAACGGAGAAGTAGAGGGATAGCAGGAGGATCTTGATCGCAGACTCTGCCATCGGTACCGGGGTGATCCCCTGTTTCGCGAGTTCCTGGCGGGACCGGCGGCTGGAGAGAATCTGCATGACCTGAGCAAAGAGGAACCATTTTGGCTCCTCCCGGTCCACTATAAGCGGGGAGTACATTTTTGCACCACAATCATGTATTCCCCGCCGAGTACGATCAATTTTACGGTTTTTATCTGGTTATTTTCATTAACTGAGATGTTCCCGTGTGTACTTGTATTCGAGGAAACAGAATCTCGCCCCGTTCATAGATCCAGGAATTAATCGCAATTCGATTTTAGTATGGTTTGTGGAGGGGGTTAATTTCGTATTACGAGATGATCGTTATCACCGGTTCCTCTTCGGCAGGAAGGAGGCCCTCCAGCCGTTCATCCCTGGCATGGTCTATCAGGAACGACGTGTCGAGAACGATCACACTCTCGCCTTCCCCGACCGCCGGATCTCTTCTGTGGCGGCCCTGCGTTTATCGAGATTCTTTGAGTCCTTCAGGCCTCCTGCGAACTGCCGGATGCTGCCTATCCGTTTTGTGACGAGCCTATCGATCACGTCGCTGATAGAGTCCCGGTCCTCCTTCAGCGTCAGGAGAGCATGATAGGTCTCGTCTTGGACGGCGATTGTTTTCACGTATTTGTGCATTCATACACGATAAAAATAAAATTTGCCTGTAAGCAGGGGAAGAATCACTCCTGGACTTTCCCCAGGAGAGCAGAAGTAAAACCATTTTTTATGGGTATCAGGTCATGAAGGCACTCTATTTCGTGTATATTGCAAGAATCTCGGGGATTACGGGGATTCGAGAAAGTATCTTCAAAAAGATTTGAATCAGTTGTAATCAAAGAGCAATAATATGGGCAGAATGGACGTCTTCTGGAGAGCACTTGTATTTGGACTCGTCGCATTTCTCACCAGCAGCGGAATCAGTTATGTCATTGAGGGAAGCGTGGACCGGGTTATCGCCGTCGGGACCGCCGTAGGCGTTGCCTTTGGATGCCTCGCGATACGACCGCGGTCCAGACCGTCGAATACGGAATAATCCCGATTGGTGTTCAAATAGGAATTCGCTCTTCGCCTGTGGTGGATCCATGAAAATCGATTATATCGTCAGGGAGGAACTGTGGCGGTCCGTTGCTGTATACGGATTTTCGTTCATCGCCATCGGGCTTCTCATCGTGAGCGGCTACCTGCCGCTTCCACTATCTGCTACATTCCTCCTGGCACTCATTCCCACTGCAGCCCACTTTCTTGTCATGGTATAGGCATAAGGAGCATCTGACCGACGCCACCATCACCGCTATTCTCCGCCATGCCCTCCGATTGGAGAAATGCAGGGAGAGTAAAAAAGAGTGAAGTCGCCGAAGATAGCCCCGGTCGCTGTGGGGGGCGTTTCCCGTTCGCGGACCTGTCAGCGTTCACAGGTTATGCGCCGGCACGCAGCGGTTGCCGGAATACGGCACGACAGGCCCCGCCGGCAGATCGATGCCCAGGGCCTCTTTCAAGACCTCCTCGATCGTCTCCACCGGCACGAACGCGAGCTCGCCCCGCACGTCCTCGGGCACGTCGTCGAGGTCCCGCACGTTCTCCTTCGGCAGGATCACCTTCTGGATGCCGGCCCGGTGCGCTGCAAGCACCTTCTCCTTGATCCCGCCCACCGGCAGCACGGCGCCACTCAGTGTCACCTCGCCGGTCATGGCGATCTTCGGGTCGACGGCTATGCCGGTGATGAGGGATGCCAGGGCCGCAAACAGCGTAACGCCCGCCGACGGCCCGTCCTTCGGCGTCGCTCCCGATGGCACGTGGATGTGGATGTCGCTGGCGAAGTAGTCGAACCCGGCTGCCAGATGTGCCAGCCGCGAGCGGATGAGGGAGAGCGAGATCTGCGCCGACTCCTTCATCACCTCCCCGAGCTGGCCGGTGAGCATGAGCTTGCCCTTGCCGGGCATGAACGTACACTCGATGAAGAGGATGTCCCCGCCGACCGGCGTCCAGGCGAGCCCCGTGACGACGCCGGGCGGGTTCTCCCTGCGGGCCATGTCCTGGCGGACCGGCTCTTTGCCCAGGATCTCGGGGAGCATTTCTGCCGTCACCACAAAGGGCAGGTCGGCTTTGCCGGACACGATCTTCTCGGAGACGTAGCGTGCCGTGCAGGCCAGCTGCTTCTTGAGCGCCCGCACACCGGCCTCGCGAGTATACTTATCGATGATCGCGAGCAGGGCCTCGTCCTCGATCCGCAGTTTGTCCGCGTCCAGGCCGTGCTCCTCCAGGGTCCTGGGCAGCAGATGGTCCCGTGCGATGGCGAACTTCTCGCTGCGGGTGTAGCCCGAGATCTCGATCAGCTCCATGCGGTCCAGGAGCGGTGGCGGGATGGTGGCGAGCGTGTTCGCCGTGGCGATGAAGAGCACATCGGAGAGGTCGTAGGGGACCTCCAGGTAGTGGTCCGTGAACGTGCTGTTCTGCTCGGGATCGAGCACCTCGAGAAGGGCGCTCGCGGGGTCCCCCTGGTTGGAGTAGGCGAGCTTGTCGATCTCGTCCAGGATGAAGACGGGGTTCTTCGTCCCGGCCTTCTTCATCCCCTGGATGATCCGACCGGGCAGGGAGCCGACGTAGGTTCTGCGGTGCCCGCGGATCTCCGCCTCGTCCTTGATCCCGCCCAGGCTGATCCGCACGTACTTCCGCCCGAGAGCATCGGCGATGCTCTTCCCGAGACTCGTCTTGCCCGTGCCGGGAGGGCCCACGAAGAGGAGGATCGAGCCCTGCTTCTCCTCTTTCAGCTTCATGACCGCCAGATGCTGGATGATCCGCTCTTTTACCTTCTCGAGCCCGTTGTGGTTGCTCTCGAGCACGCGGCGGGCCTCCGCGATGTCGATGCTCTTCTTCTCCGCGATCGTCCAGGGCAGGTCGAGCAGCAGATCCAGGTAGTTGCGGATGCCCGGACTCTCATGGTGCTGGCTGCCGCTCGACTCGAGCTTCTTCAGCTCGGCAAACGCCTTCTTCCGCACCTCGTCGGGCATCTCCGAGCGCTCGATCCGCTCGCGGTATCCCCCGTCGCCGGAGGCGACCTCGCCCTCGTTGAGCTCCTCCTGGATCACCCTCAGCTGCTCCCGCAGCATCGCCTCGCGGTTCGCCCTGTTCACCTTCTCGGAGACCTTCTTCGCCACCTCGAGGCGGATCTCGATACCCTCCTTCACCTTCGTCAGGAGATCCAGGAACGCCCGGTAGCGTGCCCGAACGGACACCGTCTCCAGGATCTCCTGCTTCTCCGCCAGGTCCACCGGCATGAACGGCATCACAAACCCGATGACCTGGTCGATGGAGTCCATCGAGTCGAGGGGGCGGGTGAACTGTTCGGAGCCCTGGAAGCGGCCGCTGATCTCGCGGATCGTCTTTTTGATCTCTGCCAGGATGCCGGCCCGGGTCTCCTCGTCGATGTCCGGCAGATCCGGCAGCGGATCGCATTCTGCGTAGACCAGACCCTCCTGTTCGGAGAGGTTCGTGACTCTGACCCGCAGGACCGCCTGCGCACCGATCACGTAGCCGTTCTCCGCGGGGTGGACATGCGCGATCTCGAACAGGTTCCCCACTCTGTACAGGTCGTCGAGAGAGATCTCCGACGGCTGGACGCCGCTCTTTATCGTCAGCCCGACGGCGTACGCCGACCCGGTCCTCTTCATCTCGGCGAGCAGGAGATCCCCGGTGGCTCTGTCGACCTGGAACTTCGTGCGGCTCTTCGGGTAGACCACGGTCTCGAAGAGCGGTATGACAATCACTTCTTTTGATTCCGTCTGCTGCATGGGAATACCAGTTGGTACGAATTCTACCGTATGGTCAGGATCATCTGACCTTCTTCAGGATCTCGACCAGGAGATCCAGCTCTTTCTCGTCCAGGGATTGTACAATTCTCTCGACGACCCGATTCAACGCCTTCTGTTCTGCGTCTGCGATCAGCCGCCCTTTCTCGGTCAGGCGGATGTAGGCGATCCGTCCGTCCTCGGGCGACTTCTCCTTGTAGACGCACTCCATCCGCACGAACCTGCTGATCGTCTCCGAGATCGTGGGCTTGGAGTGGCGGGTGATCTCGGCGAGTCTGCTGAATGTCACGTCGCCGTGGCGGGCGATGGCCTTCAGGTAGCCGATCTGCGTCACGGTCATGTCCGGCAGTCCGCATTCGGAGAAGATCTCGGAGGAGCACTCGTTCCTGAAATGGATCAGGCGGTCCATCAGTTCGAACAGATGCTCTTCTCTCGCCATGCCCCGTGGATCCCTCGTTAGTTTGGCTTTACCTAACTATTAAGGTTGCGATGAGGAATCGTCTCCTGCCGCGAGGACGGTGCGGGGATAGGCTAGAGGGCACCGACTGTCGTGGCGGATCTGCGGCAGGGATAGAGTGTCCGACAGCGACGCGCGAGAGATCCGGCAGGCCTGGTGTATTTGGAGAGAACGAACCGGGTGCGTTTCGGGGAGAAGGTACCCCGGCTGCGGGACTTCACGACCGCTCAATCGCCCTGCCGTCCGCCGGGACCCGCTCAGAAGAGGGATCGCCGGACGGAGTGATCCGCTCGACGGATCCGGGGGCCGGAACGGGTCGTGCCGCGAATCCCGTGCCACGCTCGATGCGTCGGACTATCCTGCAGACTGCAGGCATGCACCGGGTCGGATCGTGCGGGTTCGATTCAATAGTCTATAATGGCAGAAGGGTAACGTAATAGAAAGGAGATCTGCACGATCCCCCCGAGCATGGCGGAACGGACGGGACCCGGACCCGAGGCGAGACCCTTCCTGAAATGGGCGGGCGGCAAGACGCAGATACTGCAGGAGATCTCGGCACGTCTCCCCCCCGAACTGAGGGAAGGGAAAATTGCACAATACGTCGAACCGTTCGTCGGCGGGGGAGCGGTATTCTTCTATCTTAACCGGAGGTTTTCTTTCGAGCGCTGCTGCATCTGCGATGCCAACGAGGAGCTGGTGCTGCTCTACCGCGTCGTGAAGAGATCCGTGGACAGACTCGTCCAGGAACTGCAGTCCCTCGAGGCGGAGTATCTGTCGAAGAGCCGCACCCGGCGGGAGGCTTACTACTATGAAGTGCGGAGCGAGTTCAACCAGAAGAGATCCCGAACGAACTTCCGGAAGTACCAGGCGGACTGGATCGAACGAGCCGCCCGGATCGTCTTTCTCAACCGCACCTGCTACAACGGTCTCTTCCGCGTGAACAGGAACGGCGAGTTCAACGTCCCGTTCGGGCGATACGAAAACCCGGAGATCCTCAATGCAGATAACCTCAGGAATGCGGCGGCACTCCTGAAGACGACTCGCATCATCCTGGGAGATTTCACACGATGCAAACGATTCGTCGATAACAGTACGTTCGTCTATCTGGATCCCCCCTACCGCCCGCTGAGCGGGACAGCGTCGTTTACTAATTATTCCAGGCATGGCTTCACCGACGGGGATCAGATGAGGCTGGCGGAATTTTTCCGGGAACTGGACACTATCGGCGCGAAGATCATGCTCAGCAACTCGGATCCGAAGAACGAGGATCCCGGCGATTCGTTCTTTGACGATCTCTACTCCGGTTATTGTATCGAGCGGGTGCCCGCAAAGCGGATGATCAACTGCAACGGCAGAGGCCGCGGCGAGATCAACGAACTGATCATTACGAACTATCGGACGCAGGGGATGTGACTGTGTTCCATGCAGAGGACCGTGCCGAAACAATAGGACGTTCATCCTGTCAGCCGTTCCTGAAGGACTGCCCTCTGCGATAACAGACGGCGTGGCGGGGGTTAGGAGCCTTCCGCAAACTAATATTGCATTGCAGCGGGATCGCGGTGAATGAAGTCGTCCGGATATTTCCCCTCATCCGGAAAGAAGGGTTTCTGCCGATGCGGCAGCTTTTGCGGCAACTCCGGAAGCTTCGATCCCGAACCTGGCATCAGCGCTCTCATCGGAGCTGCACGCAGCCCGACAACCAGATCGTTCCAGGAAATGGGCGGAGCACCCTTCCAGCCGTACCGGGCTGCTCGGTGCCCAACGGGTGCAGGATTCCCCATGATAGAACGGGATGAACCTGGAATGTCTGTGGCCGGGTCGATCTTCGCCAAGCGACCTCAGGTAGGGATATAAGGGTTCGGGAAAAACCTATCAGGCACCGGTCTTCCGGAAAAGGTAGATGAGATGGCCGATACAAAGAAAGAGTATATCTCCGTGACCTGCTCGCACTGCGAGGGCGCGGGCTGCACCTACTGCGACAAAAAGGGATGCGTTCTCGTGGAGAAACCGGCGCGGAAGTGCCGCCACTGCGAAGGAGTGGGCTGCTTCTACTGCGGCTATACCGGGTGGAGCGGTCTCTACATCGACAGACTCCATGCGGCGCATCGGTGTCTCCGGGATTGACTCGGGAAAGGAAGTCACACCCGCAGTCGCGCGTGACGGGACCATGAGTATATCCCAAAGTTACCGTAAAATGCCGGATGAAAAGTATATAAAAATCCATTTTGGAAATAATTTCATATAAATTAAAAAAGATATTTAATAATAAATAAATAGTAATTGTCATAATTATGATCCATATGGATGCCCGCGTCCTCACCCTCGCCGCCTGCGGAATCTGCACGCTAGCATGCCGCAACGCCCTCCGAAAGTCCAGTGCATCACCCTTCTCCGATATCCTGCCCGCGCAGGGGAGCGTGCTCTTCGACCTGGTGCTCACCCTGGCGTCGGGAGCGGCCACATGGTTCGACCTGACCGCCGGGAAGTATCTCATCTCCATCCTCCCCGCGGATCCATCCGCGAAGATCCAGATGCTGCCGGAACCTTTTGCCCGCGAACGGCTGACCGATGTGGGCGGGGATGTCGTGAGCCTGGACCGGCAGACCCGCCTGACCATCGCCAACCCCGTGAGCGGAGGGGAACCCGAGGTGGTCGCCGTGCGGATCGTGCGGATGAGCCCGTAATATCCCTCTTTTCCGACACCGTTTTCTTTTCCCGTCCGGCCGCAGCCGACAGAGATCGCCTGCCGCCATGATACCTTCTGGAGGATGTGAGGGATGGTACGCATGCCGGTCGGGAGACGATGTCAGCCGCGCATCGGAACCTGCGGGATGGGTATGCAGACGCCGTCCCTACTCGAAGTCGGGCCGGCCTCCGGATTGCTCCCTCGGCCCCGTCTCATACCTGCATGGTGCCTGCAAGACGGCATTCTCCCGGAAGGAACTGGCATCGATCTCTCCGGATTCGCTGCCGTGCGGCCATCCACCCGCGATTCCGTATCGCAACCGAGGACGTCCAGGGCATCCCACATCGGAACATGGCGGCCAGGCATTGTCCCGGGAGATCCGGGATCGATGCGGAACCGAATCCGCCGCGCGGCTCTGCCGCGATCCCGCAGCGAGATTCCAAAAATTAAAATCCCCGTCCCGCACCCGGAGAATGGGAGACATGGCGAGGGAACTTTCGGAACGGGACATCGAGATCCTGGGAATACTGGCCCCGGAGGTGGAGGAACTGATCTCCATGGGCGCACAGGTGGAGTTCCACAACGTCCTCCCCCCGGTGTCCCGGCACTTCGCCCGCGACGAGCACGACTTTGCCGAACGCCTCCGCCGGCTGTCGCCCGCCCAGCTGGAGTACCTCGCCGGGGCGATCGGGGACGGCTCCGAGAACCTCGGCTGCATGCCGCCGGAGGATGTGGAGGCGCTCCTGGACGTCCTGCGGGAGAAGGTCTCCGGTGCGGCGGCGGAGAAGGTGCGGGCGGCGTACGGGAGCGGCGGGGAGTGCGGGTAACGGCTCCTACCGCCTCTCGAGCAGGGAGGCGAGCTCCCTCATCTCCCGGATGTGGAACTGTCCGGAGGCGGTCGGTGCCCCCATATGGCAGTACGCCCACGCCGACCCGAAGAGGGGAAGGATCGCCCGTGCGAAGGAGTACCGCGCCCCCATCACTCCTGTGCAGATGGGCTTCTCCGCCGAGAGCGTGAACGAGAGGAGGTCGAGCACGTCCCGTTCGCTCCCGGGGCTGACCACGATCTTGGGGATGTCGCCGTAGGACCGCAGGCTCTCCTCGATCTCACGGAGCTCTCCGGGGGACGGCATGTCCCTGCGGTGGCAGGAGGCGACGATCCGGCTTCCCATGTCCCGGATAGCCGCGGCATGCTCCGAAAACCGCCTCTCCACATCGACGTAGTCCGCTCCCGCGGCCAGGGGGGCGATCGCCGAGAACCAGTCTGCCGGACTGCCTCCGAAGCGCCCGCCCTCCGTGACGGAGCGGAGCGTCAGGATGCGAGGCGCCCTCGCCGCCAGGAGACGATCCCGCGACAGCCCTTCCGCCGTCATCAGGTCCAGCCGCAGCTCGATCAGGTCCGCGCCGAGCCGCTCTGCCTCTGCGATATCCTCCGGGTTCTGGAGCGATACGACGATCTGCATGCACCTCACCGTTTGAGGCCCCGCAGGAAGTGCCCCGCCGTGATGCCGCCGAGCGACATCCGTTTCGCCTCCTCTTTGAGGCGGGCGAGCTCCTGCTTCCAGCCATGATCCCTTCTCTCTGCCGCATCAACTGCCTTTCGGTAGAGAGCGGTCATCTCGCGGACGTACCGCGGAGAGCGCCCCCGCGCATCGATGGCGATCCCGTCAAGCCCGATGGAGAAGAGCGCGGGCATGTGATCGATCAGGCAGAGTTCGACGGCGTTGAGGATGCGCGTGCGGCACTCGGTATCCAGGAGGAGGGGGAACTCCCGATTCCGCTCGTCGCGAAGGGTCCAGGCTTCTCCTCCCGCCCTCTCCACCGCGCCTGCCGTGCAGGGCAGGCAGTCCTCCGCGATCATCGCCTCAAGGTTCCCCTGCACCAGGATCTCGAGAGCGGGCGCGCCTGCCGCCTGGCTCGCCCTCTGAACGAGGACTGCGAGCGAATCGGCGGAGAGCTCCGGCGAGAGCGTCAGGCGCTCCAGCGGCGGCGCGAGCGCCAGGACCGTGCGGTGGTTCCAGATGTTCAGCCCCGCCCCGCCGCATACGGCCATCCCGGGCCCGGCCTCCCGTACCGCCTGGGCGAGCCCGTGCCCCTCCACCATCACCCCGTACACCCCCCGCCCGTATGCCACGGGGATCAGGGGCAGCGCCGTGTCCAGGAAGCGGCGGCGCGCGATGCGGGGCCACTTCCAGAATAGCGTGGCGCCGGCGCGGGCTGCAGACTCTGCCGCCTCCCCGAGCGCGGCCAGGAGGGAATCGGCGTCCGGCGCAGGCTGCGCAGGCGGAGCCCGCGCCCCTCCCGAGCACGGGGCGGGGAGGCGGGGCTCCAGGTAGATGCGGTGGCACCCGCCCTCGATCGCTGCCTGTACGGACGCCGGGGTGTCCACGTAGCAGGCGATGGAGGGCGCCCTGCCCGCTCTTCCCTGCTCCGGCTTTCGGGAGAGAGCGGAGACAGCCGCGTCCAGCCGCACCTTCGCGGCCGACACCTCGTATGGGTCCGGCAGGCAGGCGGCGACGAGAGCCTCCCGCGCCTTCTCCAGGAAATCCCGGCGGAGGCGGTTCAGGTCTCCCGGTGTGGCGAAGAGGCCAGGGAGATGCCGGACTGTGATCGTGCGGAACGCGAACCCCGTTCCGCCGGTGCGCTGCAGGTGCGATCTGACGTCCTCTCCGGTCAGGGGTCGGCTGACCGCGGGCTCCATGCGGAAGTGGCCCCGGTGCCGCACCTCGATCGTCCCCCGGGGCCCGGTAAAGGTGCCGATGAGCAGCGGGGTGCCGTCCGCCTCCCACTCCACCGCCAGATCGATCGGGAGGGGCGCCCTCCGGCCCGGACCCGCAACGATCCGCTTGGCCCGCCGCTCCAGATCGGCGCGGCGAGTGATGGAGACGCAGGCCCCCTCCCGCACCGATCCCCTGATCGGAAGCCAGAGGAGGCCGTCCCGTTCCACGGGATCCCTCCGCAGCACGATGCCGATGCCCCCGCCCCCGCCACCATTCAGGACGACCTCGATCCCGTCGCCCCGCTCCGGGCGGATGCCGCCGCCGATCAGCTCGAGTCCGATCTCCCGCCGGGAGCGGTCGACGGCCGCCACTCGCCCGGCATGGAGCCCGCGGTTGTCCGGCCGCTCCCTCCCCATGACGGTGTCCTGCAGGATGTAGCCGCCGCTGAAGCCGCGGTTGAACGCCAGCGCCAGGTCCCGCTCGTCTTCGGCGGAGGGCTCGAAGCGGCCTTCGGCGATCGCCTGGAGCGCTCTGCGGTAGATGTCCACGGCGACGGCCACGTACTCGGGGGACCTCATCCGTCCCTCGATCTTGAGGGCGACGACGCCGAGCTCGACGATCTTGTCGAGCTGGGGGTAGACCTCCAGATCCCGCGTCGAGAGGAGGTAGCGGTCCTGCAGCGCGACGGGAGCCTGGTTGGTGGGGCGGCCGTAGATATCCTGCGCTCCCCGCAGGAGGGTGTAGGGCTTCCGGCAGGGCTGGGCGCACATGCCGCGGTTCCCGCTCCTCCCGCC